>CAZFGM010000151.1:0-12665 GCA_964518515.1 uncultured Alcaligenaceae bacterium
GAAGTCGGCAAACGAGGATGCCTTGACCTTTGGGGACCTCCACTTTCTGACCTAGCATGGGCAATCTCCTGTTCATTCCGGATTACCTTCTCCGATAGGTATTATAGAACTCCCCGTACTCGAGGATAACGGCCTCCAGGGTCAAGTTCGCTTCTGGTTTGCTGCCGTTCTTGGACTGAAGCCTCGTCGCGTAATCGAGATAGGTTCGACCTTGGGTAACCACGGCATCGGTGAGGACAGCGGAATGGACCACCTCATTGGCATCGGCGCCACGAAAGACGAGAATGTCGCCAGGTTTTGCCTGACTTTCCGAGACCGGATCGTAATGCCCGCTAAGGATCGCCGGGACTTCTTTGCCGTAAGGAGAAATGGCGCCGCCAGGTGCCTCTTTCCCACCGAAGGTCAGACCGTGGCAGAAATATTGCTGTCCGTCGTCGGAACGCCACACAGTCACCTTCGGCCCGCTCGTCAACTCCACTTCGAAATCCTTACCTGCAATATCTCCCATCTGATAGTGCAGAGTTTTCACTTCAACCTCGCGCATCGTCTCCCATTTGAAGATCGCCTTCTCCTCGACCTTCGTTGGCTTCACGACGCCCTCCGGTCGTCCCCCTTCTCGGTCAGGCGAAACCGGCCGCCAATGCGGTTGGCGGCACAACCCGCCGTCCCGACAGATGGTTTGCTGGGCCTTTGTGTGCTCAGTCCTTTTCCAGGGACTTGCCGTTGACGGACTTGACGCCCGCGCGATCGATCACTGCGATCATGTAGACGAAGCCGGGCCCCCCGATCTCGGTGGCGATGAACCCGCCCTGCAAGTCGCCTTTGTCGGTCAGGCGAAACCTCGCGCCAATGCGGTTGGCGGCACAACCCGCCGTTCCGACCAGGACGAGCTGCTTGGCGAAATCCACCTTGGGCAGCGCATCTTTGCCGCGCCAGGCCTTCCACAGCTTGGCCCAGGCTTTCGCGTCGGCGATGTAGCCGCTCTTGGGCGCCTCTTTCATGAGAGGCTCATCCGTTCTCTTGGGGAACTTTCCTATCCACTCCTTGACAAACTTCACCGGCTGGTCCTCGGCCTGAACGGCTGAAGCAGCCAGGCCTAGGAAAACAACCAGGGCCGGCAACATTGCCCAGGTCAGACGGATCATGATTAACCTCGTTCAGGATACTTTTTGGCGAGCCGCGCCGCGTGAGCAACCGGATGGGGTAACCCGGCTCTGTACGGTGGTTGACCGTTTTCCGACCCAAGCTTGGCGGCGGCGGGATACCGGTGTAGTTTTGAGACTTTGACCCCCATTTTTTTACCTTCCCCTTCTCCGCAAAGGTCTTATGTGGACAACCAAAATGGCCAAAGTTTTGAGATTTGGCAATCGCCCATAACGGACCTCGGCTCGCCTCAAAACCCGGCTCCTTACGGAGCTCGGCTCGCCTTGGTTTTACCCCAGCAGTTGGTTGATGACCTTGCCCTCGCGGAAGATGGCGATGGGGCGGCCGGTGGTGCTGCGCAGCTCGTGGTGCGGCTCGATGCCCAGGCACTGGAAGAGGGTGGCCGAGACGTCGTCGGGGGAGCACGGCGCGTTGGCGGGCGCCATGCCCTGGGCGTCGGTGGCGCCGTGGGCGTAGCCGCCCTTGAAGCCGCCGCCCGCCAGCAGAACGGCCATCGACCGGCCCCAGTGGTCGCGGCCTTGACCGCGGTTGATACGCGGCGTGCGGCCAAATTCCCCGGCGCAGTAGACGATGGTGTTGCGCAACATGCCCCGTTCGCCCAGGTCTTCCACCAGAGCCGACAGGGTGCGGTCCAGCGGCGGCAACAGGCGCGTTCTCAGGGCGTTGAAGTTTTGCCCGTGCGTGTCCCAGCCGCCCAGGTTGACGGTCACGAAGCGCACGCCGGCCTCGATCAACCGCCGGGCGGCCAGCACGCCCTGGCCGAAGGCGTCGGCGCCGTAGCGCTCGCGCATGCGGGCGGGTTCCTGGCTCACGTCCAGGGCCTCTTTCGTCCGGTTGGACCGCAAGATGTCAAGCGCTTGCTGGTGGAAGCGGTCGAGGCCGGCGGCCAGCTCATCTGACTCGTCGAAGGGCCGGAAGGAAGAATCCAGGGTTTCCAGGAGCCGGTTGCGGTTATCCAGATCCTCTTGCGTGAAGCCGGGAGGCAACTCCAGGCCGGGGGGCCGGGGCTGATTGACGGCGCGGCCGGCAACCTGCCGCTGCGGGCCGTTATTGATCACGAAGGGATTGTACGCCGGCCCGAGGTAGCCCGCTTCCCCGCCGCGCCCGGCGAAGAAACCTTGACCCAGCTTGGCATAGGGCGGCAGTCCCGGCCGCGGCGGCAAGAGCTTCGACGCCAACGAGCCCAAGGTCGGATAGCCGAGCGCCGGAGTGGGCATGTTGCCGGTCGTCATGTAGACGGTGCCGCGGCCGTGGTCGTTGATGCCGTGGTGCAGCGAGCGCACCAGCGTGCACTTGTCCATCACGGTGGCTGTGCGCGGCAGGTGCTCGCTGATCTGAATGCCCGGGACATTGGTGTTGATGGGGCGGAACTGGCCGCGAATGTTTTCCGGGGCCTCGGGCTTGAGGTCCCACATGTCGATGGTGGCCGGGCCGCCGGCCAGCCAGAGCATGATGACGCTGCGGGCCCGTGCCGGCCGCGAGGCCGGCGCCGCGGCCGCCTCCAGACGCAGCACATCCGCCAGCGTCAGGCCCAACAGGCCCGCCGTGCCGAGCTTCAACAGGTCCCGGCGATGAAAGCCTTCACAGTCCCGTGGCATTGGCAGCTTCATTTCAGCCCCCTTGGGTTGTAGTAGGCACGCTCTGGGTGCCGGACGGCACACGAGGTTGTCGCCTACTAATGGTTCAAAAAAAATTCCGGATCACCCACCGCGGACGAAACCCGCTGGCGTCGCAACGGGAATCAATAAGAGAACCTTCAACTGGACTTCCCCAATCTGAATAACATCGCCGTCCTTCAGCGAGCGTGTTGTACTAGGAGGAACACGGCGACGGTTGACGTAGGTGGCATTTGCTGTATTGAGATCCTCGATAATAAACCTGCTTCCCGTGCGGGTGATACACGCGTGCTGGCGAGATGCCCAAACCCGGTCGGCCGGCTCCTGGTCTTGGATATCAATTTCTACCGGTTCCTGATCTCCCCGGCCAATGATATTACGTCCCTTTTCAATAAGAAATTCTCGATTCACCCGCAGACCTCGGATCACAACCAGCCTTGGTCCAAAGCCGGGCCGAAGGTGAAGGCCCGCACCCTGGTATCCAACCTCAAGGCGTTGTTGCCAGGTCCAGGGTCCTCTTCCCCACGCCGGGAAAAGAACCTTGAACTGCACTGTACCGATCTGGATTACGTCCCCCTTTTCCAATGAACGTTTTTCACCTTGTTGAACCTTGGCCCGGTTTGCGTAAGTGCCGTTTGCACTACCAAGATCCTCAATCTCCAAGGTGCCGCTATTGCAGTTAATGCAAGCATGCTGCAAACTGGACCAGATTCGATCTTCCTGCTCAAGGGGCTGCAGATCGATATCCACCGGTTTCTCCTCGGCGCGCCCAAGGAAATTGGGGCCCTCGAAGAGCAAATACTCCCACCCTAGCCGCAGACCTCGTATAACAACAAGCCGCGCCTGGGCAACTTTGACTTTGGGGCGCCCGGGTAAAACGACCATGGTTCAACGCTCTATTAGTAATTCGTCACAGCACTGCCATTACCGGTGAGATTACAAGTCCTTTAGTTACGGCAAACGGTGTGTGCCTTAATGGTTCAAGATAAACTCCCGGGTATTGATCAAGGCCCAGACCAGATCGACGAAGCCGGCCTGGCGCCCCCGTTTTTCCACGTGGTCCAGGCACGAGCGCGTCTCCTTGTCGGTGGGGAAGCGCGACAACGTGGCCAGGAACAATTCCTGGGCCACTTCCTTGTCCGATTTCTTGTCGGCCAGCAGTTTCATGAGCCGGCCGTCGGGGTTGGTGATTTTATTCAAAACGTTCGGGTCGGTCATGAGGAAGAGGGTGCGCGGCAGGGCCGGATCGGTGGCCCGCTCGCAATCGCAGGTGGAAGTGCGCGGCGGCCGGCCGAAGATCTGGAACAGCTGGGCCAGCGTGGGATTCTGCAAGAGCCGGTTGGGGGCCACTTCAATGGCGCGGGCGCCCGGCGGCACCTCCGGCCCGAAATTTTCCCCCACTCCCAAGGCCGAGTTCAGCACGTCCACCACCACCTCCGCCATCATCGGCCGCAAGGCAGCGCGGGAATAATTTTTGCGGTCGTGCTTGTTGGATGCATTGGGCACGGCCGAAAGCTGGTAAGCCCGGCTCAGGAGGATGTTCCGCTCCAGGTGGCGGATGTCGTAATTGTGGGCGGTGAAGTCCTTGGCCAGGGCATCCAGCAGTTTATCATTGGACGGCGGATTGGCGACGGAGAAGTTGTCCACCGGCTCGACCAGTCCCTGGCCGAAGTAATGGGCCCAGACCCGGTTGACGAAACTGCGGGCGAAGTACGGATTGTCCGGCCGGCGCAGCCACTCGAACAGGGCCACGCGCGGATCGCCTTTCATCTCGACTCCGGGACCCCCCAGGGCCTTGGCGGGTATCAGACTGTAGTCAAACTTGGGCGGCGCGTTCGGCAAGCGCGGCGCCGGCGGGGCAATGTCACTCACGTAAACCGCCCGCATCTGTTGCGGCGGCCGGATGGCGGCGAATTGCTGCTGCACCTGGAAGCGGCGCACTTGATTTTCCCGGTCGATCTTGACCAGGGTCGCCCGTTTGCGGGCTTCATTCTCGCGGTCCAGGGCGGACAGGACCTCCCGTTTGCGCTCGGCGTCCGCCTTATCCTGGTCCAGGGCCTTTTCCGCGGCCTGGCGGAGTTGGGCGTTTTCCTGGTCGATCTTTTTTTCGGCGGCCAGGCGGCGCTCTCGGTTTTCCTGGTCCACCTTGGCCAGGGCGTCGGCCAGGAGCTTTTGCCGGGCGGCATTGGCGTTGATGCCGCCGGCGGCCACATTGGGAGGCGGGCCGAGCCGCACGTGCGTGAAGACCTTGGCATAGCTGCGGTAATCTTCCTGGGTCCAGCGATCGAACGGATGCTTGTGGCACTGGGCGCATTCCAGGCGGATGCCCAGGAACGCCGCCGCTGTGTGTTCCGCCATTTGCTCGACGGGGAAGTTGTTCTTCCGCCAGAACAGGTCCAGGCTGTCCCGCTGGGGGTAGTCGGTGTCGAAGCCGCGCGCCGCTTGCTGCTGGATCGCCGTCGCTTGCTTCATCCATTCCTCGGGGGTTTTGCCGTCCTGGCTGGTGGCGCACAGCACGCCTTTGACGATCTGGTCATAGGGCATGTTCTCGGCCAGTCGCTTGCGGAACCAGTCGTGCCACATCTTGGCGACCTTGGGGCGCGGCCCGGCCGTGAAATCCATGGCGTCCACGTTGTTGCCGGTGATGTCGGAGAACTTGGTGGCCCACAGGGCCGCGTGCATCGGGTGCTTGAGCAGCTCGTCAATCTTCTTGTCCCGCTTGGCCGGGTCCTTGCTCGTCACGAAAGCACGGATGTCCTCGGGCGACGGCAAGCTGCCGATCGTGTCGATATACGCCCGCCGCAGGAACTCCGTGTCGCTGGAAAGGTCCGATGGGACGATGTTGAGCTTGCGGAGCTTGCCGAAGACTTCCCGGTCGATGTAGTTGACCTCGGCAATCTTTGGGAAAACAAAATCGGCACCCACCGGCGCCGGAATGAGAACCCGTGCGGTGCGAACCTGCCCGCGGTAAGAAACAACGATGGCGGTGTCTCCCGGCCGCAAGCCCCGCACTTCTCCCGCGCGGGACACCTCGGCCACGTAATCGTCGCTCACCTTGAAGTCCGAGAACCAGGTCACGTCTTCGCGCGAGCCGTCGGCAAACTCCACCAGGACTTGCAGTTTCTTGCCGTCTCCGGGTTTGCCCAGGACCTGTTCCGCGGGAACGACTTCCAGGCGTTTGACGTCTCCCGAGCCGGGTTGCCAGTCGGCCCCGCGCGCGATCCATTCGCGAATCAGGCGATATTGCCAGGAATCCTTGCCGAAGCGCATGTCGCCGCCGTGGGGCACCTGCCCGCTGGCCTTGAGCAGCATCAAGCTGTGGTCCGGATTGGCCGGACTGAGCCGCCGGCCCTGGGCTTCGCGGGTGAAGGCCAGATAGTCCTTTTCCGCGGAATAACCGAATAAACTGAGAACCATGCCTCCCTTGCCCTGAAAGGACCCGTGACAGGCGCCGGCGTTGCATCCTTGCCGGCCCAGCAGAGCCTGCACGTGCCGCTCAAAATCCACCTGTTTCACTTCCTGCCCATTGGGCAGGCCAACCGGCCCGGCCACGGCCGGAAAGGCCAACATGAGGAGGGCGAAGGGGGCCACCAAACCCTTTGGACCCAGCCTGCGCATGACTTACCTCCGAGAAAGATATTCGTTCAGGGCGAGAAATATCCAGCTTTGATAGGAGGATTCCCTCTTGTAGACGAAACGTAAAGCAATATCAAACCTAAACTTTCAAAATTCGTTTTCCTGAAAAGTGCGGCGGGGATTATTCAAGGGCCGAGCTTGCCGGGGTCGCAAGGTGACATGCCCAGCGCTCAAATGCCGGCGCCAACATCTCCCGTACCGATCAAGTGCCCACGAGGGGGAGGAGGATTCGGCGGACCGAGTTGGACTTGTGGCGGTATGGTAGGTCTCAAAAGGGCACTTTCTTGTATTCTCTTTTCGGTTTTTGCTCCGGTTTTGCCAGTTTTTCGGAGCCTAACGGCAACCTGCTTGGGCTGTACACAAACTGCCTCTCTACCAAGCCGCGTGGTTTCATTCTTGCCCCAGAACATCGGCCAAAGCCGAATCAATATCGGGAAACTTGAAGACATAGCCAAGCTCCAAAGCTTTGCGCGGCAGGACGCGCTGCCCGGTGGTGATGACGGTAGCCACCTGGCCGAGCATGAGGCGGAGCATGAATTTCGGCGTGCGCATGAAGCTGGGGCGATGCAAAGCCCGGCCCAGGGCCTTGGCCAACTGGCGATTGGTGACGGGGGCAGGGGCGGTGCCGTTCATGGGGCCGGCGGCTGGCGCGGTGTCGAGGGCGAACCGGATCAGGCCGACCAGATCGGCGTGATGAATCCAGCTCACGCATTGCCGGCCCGAGCCGACCGGACCGCCGACGAACATCTTGAAAGGGGTGAGCATCTTGGCGAGGGCGCCGCCGGCGCGATCCAGGACCACGCCGACGCGAATCATGACGGGGCGGACACCGGACGCCGTGACAGCCGCGGCGGCTTTTTCCCAAGCCACGCACAGGCGGGCGAGGAAGTCGTCTCCGGCCGGGCTGTTCTCCTCCAGTTCCTCATCGCCGCGCGGCCCGTAATAACCGATGGCCGAGGCGTTGACCAGCACCTTGGGCTGCCCGGCCGCGGTGCGCGGGCTCTTGGCCAAGGCGGCCGCGATATTCTCGGTGCTCTTGATCCGGCTGGCGTGGAGCAGTTCCCTGAACCAGGCCCGCCAGCGGCGGGCGAAGACGTTTTCGCCAACGAGGTTGACCACGCCGTCGCAATCGGCGACGGCGTCCATCCACGGGCCCGCCTGCATCGGATCGCCCGTGACAATCTTGCAGGCTTCCCCCCACTTTTGTTGCGCGACTTCCGGCCGCCGCGTCACCACGACGAGCTCATCCTTGCGGCCCAAAAGACCGGCGACCAGGCGGGAACCCACCAGTCCGGTGGCGCCGGCGATAAAGACACGCATGGGAGACCCTCAGTCGTTCTTTTCCCGCCCCCTTTGTAGGCCGGCCCGAGCGGAAATCAAGGGCCTGCTTCCATTTGTCGTGAATGCCAAAGGGTGATTCGGGTAAAAAGACCCTTACCCGAACAAAAGACCAGTTTTCCCGCCTCGTCCTGCCAGTCTATAATGTAACCAGGCATCCGTAGCTCAACGGCAGAGCAGCCGGTCTCTAAAACCGGAGGTTGTGGGTTCAACTCCCACCGGATGCAAAAGTGTTTTTCCTTTTTTCCAAAGGAGGTTTGTCATGGGTTTTACGTAGGTAGCGGATCAGCCATACGTTTATGTGCTTGTCCGCAAAGATCTTTCCCATCCCCAGCAGGTCGTGCAGGCCTGCCATGCCATTCTGGAAGCCGCTGCCTTTCTCCCTCCCAACCGGGACCATCCCAATGTGATCGTGTGCGGGGTTCGTGACGAGCCGCACCTGTTCCGCAGTTTGGATTGCCTGACGCGCGCGGGTATCCGGTGCCGGTCGTTTCGCGAACCTGATCTGGGCCATCAGCTCACCGCGCTGGCCACGGAACCTCTCCACGATTCGCAACGCCACGTGCTCCAGAAGTTCCCGCTGTTGGCGGTCAACAGCTAACCCGCGGAGGCCGGCAAGGGCCTGACAATAACCCTTGCTTGCGCTTCGGGCTCGAAACCGGTTCTGTTTTGTTTTGGTTGTTCATAAGGAGAAAGAAATGCCGACTTTCCAATCCCGTTGGGGATTCCATCCGTGTGATTATGAAACTTTCCGCTTGCTCAAAGCGCTCCACAAACGCTACTGGCAAGCGGTGCGCCAAGTGGCCGCTTGGCAGCGCTGGAACCGCAAACTCCCGCGTAACCGAGTCGTGCGCCAGTGGCTGCGTGATACAGCGGGCCGTAAGATCGCCAGCCGGATCGTGGGGCCACACCCCGAGCCACCGCTGTGCCCGCTGTTTTGCCGGAAGGAAAAAGTCCTCCGCCACTTCACCCCGGAAGGCCAGCTGGTCCGCGAAGGCGTTCTGGTGGACCAGGTAACTCTTCACGATCCCGGAATTCTTCTGGCGTACCGGGAAGCCCGGCGGCCAAAAGCCAGCCCGGACCAGGTTCAGCCGCTGTCGTTGTCCGTGGAAGAAATCCGGGGCCTGGCCCAGGCCTTGCCCGAAAGGATGCCAACCCAAGTAAAAAAATGACGACCGGTTTCGGGCCGGGAGGTACGAAGCTCCTGGCCCTATTTCTCCGCGTACACCCGGTTGGCCGCCGCCACCGCGGCTCCCGGCGCGACCTTGACGCCCTGGGCTTGCAAGCATTGTTCCAGGGCCGACAATACCAGCAGCACGTTGTTGGGCCGGGCGTTGTAGCCCATCAGGCCGATTCGCCAGACCTTGCCCTTGAAATCACCCAGGCCGCCACCGATCTCGATGCCGAAATCGGCCAGCAGTTTCTTGCGAACGGCCAGGTCCTCGACGCCGGCCGGGATGCGCACGGCGTTGAGCTGCGGCAACTGGCGCCCCTCGGCGGCGGAATAGCTCAGGCCCATGGCGGTCAGGCCCGCTTTCAGGGCGCGGTGGTTGCGCACATGACGGGACCAACGCCCTTCCAGGCCTTCCTCCAGGAGCAGACGCAGACCTTCGCGGAGGGCATAAATCATGGTAATCGGAGCCGTGTGATGGTAGAACCGCTCCGCGTCCCAGTAATGCGACAAGAGCGTCACATCGAAGTACCAGCTTTGAATCTTGCTCTTGCGCTTGGTGATGGCCTCGACGGCCCGCGGGCTGAAAGACACCGGCGACAGGCCCGGCGGACAGCTCAAGCCTTTTTGCGTGCAGCTATAGGTGGCGTCAATGCCCCAGGCGTCCACCTTGAGCGGCACGCACCCCAAGGCGGTCACGGTGTCCACCAGCAGCAGCGTGTCGAATTCGTGGCACAGCTTGCCCAACTCCTCGACGGGCTGCCAGGCGCCGGTGGAGGTTTCCGCCTGCACGATGGCCAGCACCTTGGGTCGGACCTTGGCCAGGACCTCGCGGATCGGATTCAGGTCGAAGACCTCGCCCCACGGCCGTTCGATAGTGGTGACCTGGGCGCCGGCCCGGCGGCCCACCTCGACGATGCGCTGGCCGAAGAACCCCTTGACGCACGCCACCATCTTGTCGCCCGGCTCGATCAGGTTAAAGGCGCAGGTTTCCATGCCTGCCATGCCGGTGGCGCTGACGGGAAAGGTGAGCAGGTTGGCCGTCTGAAAGGCCTGCCGCAGCATGTCCTGCGTCTCATTCATGATGATCAGGAAGGCCGGATCGAGATGCCCGACCAGCGGCGTGGCCATGGCGCTCAAGACGCGCGGGTGCACGTCGCACGGGCCGGGACCGAGCAAGACACGAACGGGGGGATTGAGTTGACCGGGGAGAGACACAGTTGACTCCAAAATTCAAAAAATTGGAAAAAGCCCAAAAATTGCCGCTTATTTGGTCCAATCCTCGATCAGGAGGCCAGGCACACCCTGAAAATCCTGAGCATTTCTGGTAACCAAAGTGGCTCCTTTGGCCAGAACCAGAGAAGCAATCCGCAGGTCCATTGTTCCCATTCGCCGCAGAATTTTTCTGAGGCCGTTGTAGTGGAGCTGGGCGGCCTGTTCGAAAGGCAAAACATTCATATCACAAAAGTTTCGGAGTATTTCCATCAACTTGGAATAGGCCGTCAAGATGGATGTGTCCGATCGGGCTTGGTTGAGATAAGCCATCCACCCCTTCACCTGTTCTTGAAAACTGATAACGGTGACCCAAATTTCCGCGGGAAGGTGTTTTTTCAAGCGATCTTTGAGGCGAGTAAAAGCTGGTTGACTGCCGTGCAACAAGATCGTCAACATAGCGGTATCCAAAATAAAAAACACTTACCGGGCACCTTTGCTTGCACGGACCTTTCGTTTCCCTTTCCCATTATCTTTTGTTAAATTCTTTCCTTCCGCTTTTCGAATTTGCCGGCCGAGCCGAGCAATTTCACGAAAAGCCTGGTCTCCTTCTTGACGCCCGGCGATTTTTTCCCACCAGGGCACCTCATTTTTCTCCAATTTCGCCCGCATCCGCCGAAGTTCCTCTTCCAATTGGGAAATTCGTTTTTCAAATTGCGCCAAAATATTGGTCATATCAAATCCTCCTCCGGTGGTCAGTTGTTTTTACTGATCACTGACCACTGATCACTGACCACTAATTCCTTTCATACGTTCCTGCACCAAGGCGCTGATCTGCTTGAACTTGGGATGACCGGCGCCGCCGACCCATTCGAAGACGGCGGCTTCGGCGGTGGTGAGGATGGCCCCGGCTTTTTCCAGGCGGCGCAGGGCCACCTCGTGATCGACGGCGAACCGGCTGGCCACCGCGTCCACCGGAATGTACACGCGAAAATCCTGGGCCAACAGATCCAGCGCCGTGTTCAAAACGCACACGTGCGTTTCAATCCCCGCGAGCAAGACCTTGGGCCGGGCCGCCTTGCGAAAGCCTTCCACCACCGACGGAATGGCACAGCAGCTGAACGCGGTCTTGTCGGGGCGCTCGGGCAGCCGCTGCGCCAAAGCGGGCACGGTGGGCCCCAGGCCGCGCGGATACTGCTCCGTGGCGGTGACCGGCACCTCCACCAGCCGGGCGCCGTCGATCAAAAAGGCGATATTGCGCGTCAGGGAGTCGGCGCCGGGAATCTTGGCCATTAACTTTTCCTGGACGTCGATCACCAAGAGAGCGGTATCGGCGGGAGACATTTGCGTGGGGTGGGCCATGACTATTCTCGCGTTGGGAGCCTGGAATTTTTAAGTTATATCCCGCCGCCGAGGGAGTCAAGGAACCTTAGTCTTTCTCCTTCTCCTTCTCTTTCTCCTTCTCCTTCTCTTTCTCTTTCTCCTTCTCTTTCTCTTTCTCCTTTTCTTATCCCCCGCAAGACGAAAGACGAGTAAGAGAAGGAGAAGGAGAAGAAGCAAACCGTCTCACTGGATGCGTTCATCCACTTGCCCCAAAAAAGTCCGGATGCGTTCGTGGCGTGGGTTGGCGAGGACTTCGGCCGGCGGGCCCTCTTCGAGAATACGGCCTTCGGCCAGGACCACGACGCGGTCGGCGGCGCGGCGCGCGAAGGCGATCTCGTGGGTCACCAGCAGCAAGGTAAGGCCGTCGCGCTTCAGGTCCTCCAGGACGCGCAGCACTTCCTGCTTGAGCTCGGGATCGAGGGCGCTGGTGATCTCGTCGCACAACAGGCCGCGCGGCTCCATGGCCAGGGCGCGGGCAATGGCCACGCGCTGTTTCTGCCCGCCGGACAGCTCGGCCGGCCAGGCGCCGGCCCGCCCGCCCAAGCCGACGCGGTCCAGCAGCGCGCGGGCGCGGCGTTCCGCCTCGGCCAGCGTCAGGCCCAGGACGCGCACCGGGGCCTCCATGAGGTTGCCCAGGGCCGTCATGTGCGGAAAGAGCTGGAAATCCTGAAAGACCATGCCGAAGATGCGGCGCATGTGCCGGACGGCACTGCCCGGTTGGCCGGGGCGCAAAACGTGATCGCCGACGCGAACTTCCCCTTCATCAATGGGGTTCAGACCGTTGAGGCAACGCAGCAGGGTCGATTTGCCGCCGCCGCTCGGACCGATCAGAGCGACCGTTTCGCCGGGCCCGATGCGCAGACTGATGCGGTCCAGCACCACGTGGTCGCCGAACCGCTTGGTGACATTGGTCAGGGAAATCGCCAGATTGGGTGAAGGAATAACCATTGTGGAATATCGCAGTCGAATATAAAATCCGAAAATCGAAATCCGAAATCCGAAACAAATTCGAATATCAAAATCCGAAATCCAAAACATCACCAAACCCGCTTTCGGGTTCGATATTTGCATTTCGGATTTGTTGAGTCTTTAGCAAACTTGTCGGGATGGCAACCCCCTTCAGGGGGTTTTCCGCGCCAGCGGTG
>CAZFGM010000152.1:0-12568 GCA_964518515.1 uncultured Alcaligenaceae bacterium
GCCGGGAGGAGATTCAAGCCATGTTACAGGTCCACGACATCCGCGAAACCCGCGTTTACCAAGAGGCCAAAGAAGAGGGCCTCAAAGAAGGCGAAGAAAAAGGCCTCAAAGAAGGCATCGAAAAAGGCATCGAAAAAGGCATCGAAACAGAGCGGCTGCGGAATATTCAGGAAAAGTTGCGTTCGGTGGCCAAAATGGCGGCCTTGAAGATGTCCGCCGAGGACATTGCCCAAATCTTGGGACTGGACATCGAGTTGGTCCGCAAGGCGATGACCTAGGACTTCCAGGCATCGCTTCAGGCTACCAAAATTGCCCCGCTTGCGCCGGGAGGAGATTCAAGCCATGTTACAGGTCCACGACATCCGCGAAACCCGCGTCTACCAGGAAGCCAAAGAGGAGGGCCTGAAGGAAGGCATGGAAAAGGGCATCGAAAAAGGCATGGAAAAGGGCATCGAAAAAGAGCGGCAGCGGAATATCCAGGAAAAGCTGGGCTCCGTGGCCAAACTGGCGGCCTTGAAGATGTCGGCCGAGGACGTCGCCGAAATTTTGGGACTGGACATTGAGCTGGTTCGCAAGGCGATGACCTAGGGGGCGTCCGCGCAACCTCGCTTCACGCTGGCTTGGGTTATTGTCCGCCCCTGACAGCAATTGCCAATTATCAAATGAAGTAACCGAGGTTGGTGCCCGGCGATGCACGAGCCGCAAGTCTTCCTGGTCGGCGCCGGACCGGGGCATCCCGGCCTGGTGACCGTGCGCGCCGTGGAGTGCTTGCGCCAGGCGGACGTGGTCATTTATGACAACCTGGTGGCGCCGGCGCTTTTGGATTACGCCCCGCCGGCGGCAAAACGAATTTGTGTCACCGAACTGGGCGAACATCACGTCGAGCGCTACGGTCCGGTACAGCAAATGCTGATCGAGCTGGCTCGCCAGGGGTGGCGCGTGGTCCGTTTGAAAGGCGGCGATCCGTACGTGTTTGGCCGGGGGGGCGAGGAAGCCCAGGCCCTGCACGAGGCCGGTATTGCGTTTGAGGTCGTGCCGGGCGTGACGGCGGCCTTGGGCGCCGCCGCCTTCGCCGGCATTCCGTTGACGCATCGCGGGTTGGCCAGCGGCGTCGCCCTGGTCACCGGCCACGAAAAACCCGACAAGGACGGCACGCTCGACTGGTCGGCCCTGGCTCGCTTCCCCGGCACCCTCGTCATCTACATGGGCATGTCGCGGCTGGGCCAGATCGTGCAGTCGTTATGCGACCAGGGTAAACCCGCCGATACGCCCGCCGCCGCCATCCAGCATGCGACCACGGGGGAACAACGGCTTGTGGAAGCTCCTCTAAAAGATTTACCCGCCGCGGTCGGAGCGGCCGGCCTGACCGCTCCGGCCGTTATCATTATTGGCCCGGTGGTCGGTTTGCGGAAAAACCTCGCCTGGTTCGAGCGGCGTCCCCTGTTCGGCAAGCGCGTGCTGGTGACCCGGCCGCGGCACCAGGCCGGCGAGCTGGTCCGCCGCCTGAGCGACCTCGGCGCGGTGCCCGAGGTGTTGCCGGCCGTGGAAATCCGCGACCCTCCCGATTGGGCGCCGGTCGATCAGGCTCTGGCCCGGCTCGAAAAGTATCACTGGCTGATTTTCACCAGCGCCAACGGCGTTCAAGCGTTTCTCGGCCGGCTGCGGCAAAGTGGCCGCGATCTCCGCGCTCTGGGCGGATTGCGCCTGGCCGCCATCGGTCCCAAGACGGCCCAGGCCCTGCGACACTATCATTTGCAGCCGGACCTGGTGCCGGACAAATATCAATCGGAGGATTTGGCCGCCCAGGTACGCGCCGTTCTCCAGCCGGGCCAGCGTCTGCTTTTGGCCCGCGCCGACCGCGGCCGCGAGGTGCTGCGCGACCAGCTCGCCGCCGTCGCCCAAGTCGATCAGATCGCGGTGTATTCCCAGGTGGACGCGGTGGAAGCCGACCCGGAGATCCTCGATAGGTTCCGGCGAGGACAAATTGATTTTGTGCTATTGACCAGCTCCAACATTGCCCGGGCCATTGTCCATCTTCTGGACCCGCCGAGCCGGGCACGGGTGGAATCTGGCCGGACTCAGCTGGTGAGTATCAGTACAGTAACCAGTTCGACGATTCGCGAATTGGGACTGCCCGTGGCCGCGGAAGCGACCCATGCGACGCAAGAAGGCGTAGTAGAAACTTTACTTGAACTGGTGGCCAAAAGTAAACCCCCGCTTGCAGGTTAGCGCAAACGAGCATCCGCTGTTTCGAAATTTGAATTTCGGATTTGTTTCGAATTTCGATATTCGGATTTCGGATTTTCTAACGGACATCCTTGTAGGAATCCCATCCCAGATAGCACACCAGGCCGCACGAGGCGGCGGCCAAGAGGTCCACCAGGATATTCAAGCCGCCAAAGGGTTTTTTGATGGCCAGATCGAGCAGGAACAGGACCAGCAACAAGCCGGATACTCCCATGGTGGCAAAGCACAGCCATTTTTCCATCGACAACCCTTTCACCGTCCACCTTTCGCCGTGTTTCCAATGCCGATGTGTGCCGCTTTCCCTGGCAAATCCGTTGCATCGCCATTGTAGCGGTTCAGTTTCGGCCTGCAACCGCCAGAATCGGGGGAAAATCCCACTCTTGGGCACGTCTGAACGAAATGCTAGTATAGTCGGTATAATTAGCCTGGCTCCCCTGATAGAATTTTCGCAACGAGGCCAGGGATATTTACCCAAAATGGCGCAAGTTTTTTTCCTCCGGGCGTACCTATAGTGAACCATCCCCTCGGGACCGCCCTAATCGCTAGGAGCCTGCGAACCATGACTCAAGCCAAGCACGAAACCCCTGTTCAACCCACGTTGCCGGAGCTTATGGCCCGCTACTTGAATCAGCAGGCGGGGGCCCATGCCGCCGGCCTGGCCGCGTTTGATCCGTCGGGTGAAGTCGTGCCGTTCGAGGCGGGGCCGGTCCAGCCGGTCGATCCGCGGCCGGCCTGGGAAGAGGCGGTGGCGGTCTTGCCGTTGGAACACAAAAAATCCAGCGGCCAGGCGCTGGCAGCGCCGCCGCACTGGCCGAACCTGGTGGCCGCCCATGAACCGGTGGTGGCCCTGGCCTTTTGCGTGGGCAACTATCCCCAATTGCTGCGCAACCTGCATATGGTCCTGCACAAGGCCAATTTGACCGAGCTGCGCCCCCAAGGCGGCCGGCCCTTGCCGGTCCCCGCCTTGCTCGAGTGGGCCAAGGAGGTCGCCGCGAACAAACAATTCCCGCACATGCTGCTGGCCGTCGGCGCCCTGCGCCTGGCCAAGCATTTCGACGAAGCGGCCGATTACTTGCGAACCCATGAAAAAAGCGCCCCGGCCCAATGGCGTGCCGCCTGGGCCAATGAAAAGGCCGCCTTGGCCTGGCATCGCGGCCAGGCGGAGGAAGCTTTGTCCCAGTGGCAAGCGCAGGAGGCTACCGTCCCCGTGCTGTTCAACCGCGGCATGGCCGCCCTCTTCCTGGGCAAAACCGCCGACGCCCGCGCCGCCCTGACCGAGGCCGTCGCCCAACTTCCCGAGGCCGGCGGCTGGCACCATCTGGGCCGGCTGTATTTGACTTTGGCCCAGAAATAAGTTCACTTTCCCGAACAAAAAAACCACGGATCACACTTGGTCCGTGGTTTTTTTTCTTTCTCTTCCTCCACCGAAAGCCCAGGGACGGCCGTCCCTGGGCTTTAGAAAGAACCCCCAATTCCCACCTTTCAAGGCGCGCAGAGGAACGGTATAATCACACTCGAACCGTCGCCTCCGGCTCCCCGCTAAACAGTGGAGGGGAAAAAACCATGGTTTTCCCGCTGTTCGACGACAATCGCGACCGCCGGCGGTTTCCCGTCGTCACCATCGCGCTCATCGTCCTCAACATCCTCGTCTTCGTCTTTCCCCAGGAAATGGGAGCGGAAAATAACTGGTTTACCATGGCCTTTTCCACCGTGCCCTACGAAATCCTTACCGGCGACGACCTGGTGGAGAAGATCACGCTGGAACATCCCATCACCAAACAGAAACTCGGGGACATTCAACATCAGCCCAATCCAATCTCGGTGTACATCACCCTGCTGACCTCGCTGTTCATGCACGGCGGCATCGCCCACCTCCTGGGCAACATGCTGTTTTTGTGGATCTTCGGCGACAACGTGGAAGATTATCTGGGCCACGTTCGCTACGTTTTCTTTTACCTGGTATGCGGCGTGGCGGCGTCGTTGGCCCACGTCGGCGTGGCCCACCTCACCCAATCCGATAGTCTGGTTCTGCCCTCCTTGGGAGCTTCCGGAGCGATCTCGGGGGTTTTAGGCGCTTATCTCCTGCTGTACCCGCAAAAGCAGGTGACGGTGATCCTGTTCCGGATTCTGACGGCAGTGCCGGCGTACGTGGCCATCGGCATCTGGTTCTTGTTCCAGCTCATCAACGGCCTCGGCGCTCTGGGCGACGACTTCGGCGGCGGCGTCGCCTACGGCGCCCACATCGGCGGCTTCCTCGTCGGCCTGGGTCTGGTCAAGGTCTTCGGCGCCGGCATGGACGATTACCAGCCTCGCCGGCGCTACCGGTAAAATCCGGGGGGTAAGTTGTGGGGTAGGCATCTTGCCTGCCTGGCAGACTGGAAGTCTACCCCACGGTGGCCTTGTCCAAGGAGAAATCCATGAAATCCCAATCCGAAGCAAACAACCCCAGGCCGGCGGAAAACGTGATCCCGCCACCGAGTCTCAAACCGGACGCCCAAATCCATTTTGGCCCCCGCGCCCATGAAACCCTGAAACTCTACGAGAAGGAAATTGCCACCTACGTGCGCGAGTTGCCGCAGCTCCTGGAGGATGGTCATGCCGGACGCCACGCCCTGGTCAAAGGCGACGAAATCCTGAGCATCTGGGACACGCAGGGAGACGCCATCCAGGCGGGACGGGAAAAATTCGGGGACGAGCCGATTTTCGTAAAGACCATTGATCCTCGCGACCCGGAACGGTTTGCACTTTTGTTCGCCCAACTTAAGGCCGATTCATGCCCGTCATAAATGGGCTTCTGCTATCGGATGGGGCGCTGGTCGAGGTGGCGGTGGGGTTGAGTTTCTCCAGTAGCAAAAACGCCCGCGCGGCCTTACGGCCGATTCCACCTCCGGTGAACACTCGGGCGCTGCTAGACACCGGCGCGGAGATGACCTGCATCGATTTGTCCCTGGTCCCGATACTTGGCCTCCCCCTTGGCGGCGCCACCTTGGCCAATGTGCCTTCCCAAGGCGGGTTAACTTTCACTCCGGTTCACGATGTCAGCCTGACGGTCCTACATCCTTCGGGTAAGGCCCCGGACAATCTGATGTTTCGCGATCTGTCGGTGCTGGAATTACCTATCGGGGCACGCGGTTATCAAGTCCTCATTGGCCGCGACGTGCTCGCCAAATGCCGGTTCCTGTTCGACGGTCCGGGTAACCGCTTCACCCTGTCGTATTAATGCCACTTTTTGATCTCCTCGATCAACTTCATCACGTCATTGCGGCGTTTCTCGAACAAGGCGAACAGCGTCAGGATGGCGGCGCCCAGGACGATGCCGGAAGCCCACCAGATCCAGGTTTGCTGGCGGTCCACGGCGGCGTGCCAGATCTGGGCGAAGACTACCAGGAACAGGAAGGCCATGCCCTGGAACAGAAAGGCCCGCACGCGCAGCAGGATGCCGGCCAGGACGCCGAGAATCGATAATACGGCCAGCACCACCGACCACCACACCGACTCGGCCAGTCCGGTAATGAACATGTCGGCCGTGGACGACAGGTAAATCATCAGGAGCCCCGCATAGCGCACGGCCTGACTTTGTCCCGGCGTCAGCCGCGGGCGATTGACATGCTCCGCGACCAGTAGAATCAGGCCGATGGGAATGAGCCAGAGCTGCGGATGCAGCCAGAAGACCAATTCCGTCTGGTGGGCGTACAGGACCCACAGGCCGAAGTTGGCCGCCAGGGCCGCCGCCAACGCCCAGGTGGATGAGCGCCGCAAGACCGCCACCAGGGTATACAAGAGGCCCAGGAGGAACCACAGCAAGGCGTGGAGGCCAAAATGCCCCGGGAGGCTATCGAGGTAGCGGAAAAAAGGTTGCAGCCCGGGAATCGTGTCGCCAAGATCGCGCAACTCCGCCAGCGGACGGAGCAAAAAGGCGATCAGGGGCACCAGGGGCAGGAACAGGCCGGTGGTCTGCAGGGGGCCGGCCAGCACCGGCAGCTCTCGCCGCGCGAACCACTCGCCCAGGCCCACGCTCAAAAACCCCAGGCCCATCAACACGAACGCCCAGTTTTGCCCAATAAAGCCCGGGAAAAGATCGGGAATGGTTAACCGCAAATGCACCAGCACCAGGACCAGGATGATTTCCGCGGCATAAACGCAGCCCATGCGGGCGCGGGGACTCAAGGGCACGAGGGTTTGCTCGGCCATGGCTACCCACAAGGCCGCCACCATGGCGGCCGCCAAAAGGACGGCCACCAGCACCACCGCCGGCCAGGCCAGGGGCGTTCGCCGTGCCACTTCATCGTACAGGAAAAATTCCTGCACCAGCACCAGGGCCAGCACGATGCCGGCGGTGCCAACCCAAACCGGGGCCAGGCGGCGGGCGCAAACCGCCCACGGGTTGTCCCGATCCACCGAGCCGGCAAAACTCGATCCGTATACCCCACCGAGAACGAGTAATCCGGCCAGCAGCATGACCGTGCGGTGCAGCCACGGCGCCGGTCCCGCCGGATCCAGGAGGGCCAATCCCAATTCGACTAGAGGAACCAGAACCAGAATCAGCGTGAGATAGCGCGGGTTGTCCGGCTTGGCCATGGGATCGCTGGCCGGTATCACAAGCGACCAGCGCGAGGTCAAGGTGCCGAACGTCAGGACGAGGAGCGCGGCGGCCAGCGGTCCCCCCAGGCGGTCTTCGAGTGCGGCAAAGTCCAGGCACATCCACAAGCTCAGGAAAAGGACCAATGCCCAGAACGGAATCTGTGCGGGTAAAAACCAGCGTGTAAAGGCATTGGGCCGCGGCGGCAACAGCAGGCGGCGGCGCAAACCCTCCCACTTCGGGGCGCTCCAGACCAAAAAGCTGAGTAGAAACAGATACTCGCTCAACCAGATCGCGGCCCACCAACCCAGATCGGCGGCGTGCAACTGGCTTTGGTGCAATACCAAGCCGATGGCGGCCAAGCCCGTGCAATAAAGTGGAATTCCCGGCAACAAGGTCCACCTGTCCACCTCCGGGTCCCACGCCAACAGCACCTGGGCTAGAACAACAAACGCCAGGGTGATCCACGGAAAGATCCCGCCAAGGGTCCAAAACGGACCAAACAGGTCTGCGACGATGCCCACCAGTACCAGAGAGGTTAGACCACTCACGCCGAAACAGATTGCCGCATGAGAAAAGGGCATCCCGACGCCGCGCAGCGAAATCGGCGTGGCTCGCCAGCGCAGCAAGAGTTCCGTTAGCGACCAGGCCGCCGACCCAACGGCCAGGCAAAGCACCTGGACCAAAAGGAATTGGTCCAAGCCTGCCGGGATGAATCCCTCCAGCCGCCAGGCTTGCCACATCAAGTAGCCGACGACATTAATCAACAACCCCGAGACATAAACGTACCCTTGCAGTCGCGTCCAGACAGCCAGGGCGCCGAAGAGGATGCTGACCGCCAGCGTGGCGGCGCTGGACCAGTACGGCCGGCCCGGATCGTACATGGCGCCGCCCAGGGCCAACAAGACCACCAGCAAAGCGATGACCTCCACCCAGCGCCGGGTCGAGGCGGCGGGAAAAATAACTTCCAGTAGGTTAGGCTTCCAGCCTGACTGTGGGCCGTCAGGCTGGAAGCCTAACCTACGAGAACCCGTCCAACCCAAAACCAAAAGCTCCAGGCTGACCAGGACCCAGGTTAGCGTCAGCACGTGGTACGGCACCCACGGGGCCGGTTCCCAGGCTGCGACTGTGCACGCCGCCAGAATGCCGAGAAAGAGTCCGCCGGCGCCGGCGACGTGTACGCCGCCGCGCGGGGCCAGCGGCCCAATCCACAGCAAGCCGGCGGCCACCAGCAGGATCAGGCCCAGCCAGCTGAGGGCGTGTCCCGTTTGCCCCACATACGCCGGCCAGGGCCCGTCCGGATCGGCCAGGATTTCCAGCAAGCGCGGGCCCAACAACAGAAGGAGAAAAAAGGCTCCCAGACCGATTTGCACTCCAAGAAGGATAATATTCCGCCACCGCCCGGTCAGCAGCCAACCCAGCGCCCACAGCGAGGCCACGACGGTCCCGAGCTGCAAGATGTAAACGCCTTGGACTGCATCCAAGGTTTGTCCCGCCGTCACCAAACCGAGGGCATGGCCTCCCATGACGGTGCCGCACAGGAGCAGACCGGCCCCGAACAGGTAACCCGCCAGGCCCTCGCGCAGCGCATGACCGACCAGGGTGGCCGCGAGGATCGCCAGGGGCAGAATCGTGGCCGCGGTTCGGCCCATGTCAGCGAACAGCGACGGCGCCTCCGGGCCGGCCGGTCTCAATCGAGAAAATCCGACTACCGCCACGGCGATAGTCAGGAGCAGCACCGGCGTCACCGCCCCGGCCAGGAGGATGCCGCGACAGGCCGGGGCCACATCCCGCGTCGTGGGCCAGCGGATGCCGAGACGTTCCGCCCATATCCCCCAGCGGCCGCGCAGCCACAATAGCGCGGAAACGGTGAGGAAGAGCAAGCTCAATCCCCAGCGCGCCGCCGAGGCCGCCGCTTTTTCGTCGGCGAAATCAAGTGCGGCCAACACCGGAATCGTCAAGGCCGTGAACTCCAGGCCCAGCACCGCCTCCCACGGCCGGCGTTCCCAAAGGGCCGCGACCAGGGCGATAACAGTGATGGCCAGTCCGAGCCAGGCCCAGCCCGGGTCAAAAGTGGGATCAAGCAAATCCTGAAAGCGGGCCGCCTCCGCTGCGGGAAGAATTTCGAGGAGGACGTGGGGAAGGACGGCGATAACCGCCAGGACCAATTGGCCCAGGACGACCAGACCGAACACCGTCCAGTCCACAGTGGGCCAACCGGGTTCCAGAAGAGCTTGAGCGCGCTCACTCTTGCGCAAGAGCCGCCGCACCGCGATGCAGCCGAGGCTTAGAATCGCCCCCCCCAGGACATAGGTTTGTAAGCTTCCAAGGTAGAAAAGATTGTCAAACTGCTGTCCAACCCACGCCTGTTCTCCCAGCCAGGCAGTGATTCCGAACACGACCGCGGCGGTCAGGGCCGACTGAAACGCCGTGAACAGGCCCGGTTTCTGCCCGGTCCAGGCCAGCAGCAGCCACAGGGCCGACAGCCACAAAGCACAGCCAGCGCTTTGCCACAACCAATCCCATTCCACGGCAAAGGGAAGAGTCAAAACGGCAAGGCCCGTCCCCAGTAGGCCCGCCGCCGCCAGCGGATCGACATATGCTCGTTCCAGCCACGCCCAGTCCGGCCTCCGGCTGACGCGCAATAAAATCAAGCAGGCCAGGAGCAACACCGTCGCTTGCACTAGGAAAGCCACGGTCCACAGGCGAGCGACCGTTCCGGGATAGGTTAGCCAGAACAGCGTGGCGGAAATGCTCAGCAAAAATAATAGCGCTGCCACGCCACTCAATTGCGGCCAACGCCAGCGCGTGTTGACCAGCCATCCCCCCAGGGCGCATACCCCGAGCACCACGGCGATCCTTTCCGGAAATGCATAACTTTCCTGACCAACCAGGATCATGGCCAGCAAGGCCAAGCCGCCGCTGCATGCCAGGTAACCCAGGCTGTCTTCCCGGCGCTCGGTCCGCGCACACATTTCCGAAACCACCGCCAAGAGCACGGCCAGCACTACCAGGGCACTGCCGCTGTCGGCGGAACCAAATAAACCCAGAAGATGTCTTCCCGGAGAAGCCGTTTCCTCCGCCAGATTCCCCAAGAGGCCATGGAACGCCGTGAGGTAAGCCGCGGTCAAACCCAGCAAGGCCGGCCCGTGGACCAGCGGCCAGCGATAGCCCAGGGCCACCGCCGACAAAACCCCGGCGTTGATGAGACCGACCGCGATCAACCCGGCCAGCCGCGGCCAGGCCAGGGCCAGACACCCTATCATGATCGCCATGCCCGCGAGGGCCAGGATCGTGCCCACCAGTCGGGCGATTTCCGGCGACAGACCCAGCGAAACGGCATCCGCCCCATCCCGTAGGTTAGGCTTCCAGCCTGACGGAGGGCCCAAGTCAGGCTGGAAGCCTAACCTACGAGATTCGACAGGCTCCTGATCCAGCTTTCGCTGAACCAAGGTGCCGCAGGCAACAAGCGGAATGACCGCCAGGGCGATCGGCACCGCCAGATATTGAAGCGTTTCCAGGTTCTCGCGCCAGTACACCAGAAAACCCAGGGCCACTCCGACCGCGAAAGTGGTCAGGCCGAGAAACACGAACAGGGAATTGGCGGCCAGGCCGTCGAGGCGCGGGCGGCGCTGCAAACTCAGCCACACCGGAGCCACGCTCAACAGGGTCAAAATCACCGGCACCAGGCTCAGCAGCAGCAACTGCTCTTGGCGCGGTTGCTCCAGGTCCAGCCAGCGCGGCACCAAGAGCTGGCTCGCCGACGTGCTCATCACCGCCAGCGTCAACAGCCAATCCGCACGCCAGAAACCCGACCCCAGGGACGTCCCCACCAGGATGCGGGCCGAGCGATACACCAGGAACGTCAAGCCGATCACCGTGCCGATCTCGGTCGCCAGGGCCAGCCATGTAGTCTTCTCCACTTCAACCACCGCTTGTGTCAGGATGAGAAAAGTGAGCGGTGTCAGCAGCGTGGCAATGACCAGGAAGCCGCGACTGGTCGCCTCCAGCTTCCAGTGGCTAAGCGTGTACAGCCCGGCGCCAAACAGCGCCGCCGTGATGCCCGTGAACAAGAGGAAGGGAAAGTACGGATTTTCTTCCAGCGTCCGCCACAGGCTGATGACCAGGGCAATCGAGCAGCCGACGATCAACAGGCCGCCGATCAATTCGCCCCAGAGGATGTTGCGTTCTTCCATGAAGCCGGCGAGCATTTCGCCCCAGGAGCGGCGCGGCGCGGCAGGCGCGGGCTGGCGAGCGGGGGGCGTCAGCCCCCTGGTGACTTTTGGTGCTGGCGGTGGAATGGCCGAGGCCCCAGCGGCGGCAGAAACAGCTTCGGCCGGGCTTTCGCCGGGGACTTCTTCGGCAACCGGCTCCGGCAGCTGGCTCACCACGGCGGTCAGGCGTTCGATTTCTTGTTGCTCCGTGGGAGAATAGGAGTGGCCGCGGGTTTGCTCTAAAAACCAGCGGGCTTGGCGGAGTTGTTGGTCGCGGAAGGCCAGTTGGGCGGCTTCCAGGGCGGCAACGCCGGCTTCCGGCGCGGCGCGGTACTTTTTCAGCAGCACCTTATAGACGCGCAAAGAGCGGCTGGTCAAGCCCGCCATCTTGAGCAGGCGGGCCAGGGCCAACAGGCCCAACAGCGACAGCCGGCCCACTTCCGCTTCGTCCAATTGCCGATACCAGGCCAGGGCTTGCTGGCGCTGGGGAAAGCTCAGGTCCTGCAAGTCCGGACTCGATGCCAGCAGATGATTCAGCTCTTTCCAAACGGCGGCCGCCACCGGGACCGCCGCTTCCCCCAAGCCCCGAGGCGAGTCTTCGAGCCTTGGGGGCTCTGCACTCCAGCCGACGCGCAACGTCGCTTGGCGGGACTGCACGCTGCGCTGGACCTGATCCCCCACGGCGGCATCCAACTCACCGTGCTTAACCAGCGCTTCGAGGTGAAACGAGGTGATGGCCAGATCGCGCAGCTCCCGCGCCCGCGGACTCTCCGGATCGAGGCCGCAGGCCGGGCAGGCGCGTTCGCCGCCGAAAAAGGGAGTGCCGCAGCCTTGGCAGGTTACCCGAACAGATCGTCGTTGAGGATCTCTTTCCGGCCCGCGAGGACTTGGTGACGGTTCGGCGAATAGGGCGCGGAACAGGGCGGCCAGCAACAACCACACCCCGTGGCCCACGGCGGCAACCGCCAGGACCCCAAGAACTGTCAGCAATAGGGGCGCGCAGAAGTCCATGCCAGAGGAGACTCCCCGTCGCCGCCGCCGCCAGGATTCCGCAACGGCCACAGGACTTTCAGCTTACCAACTGGTTGACCGAGTAGCAATCGAGGGTTGTATACGTTTCCTAAAGCGGTCGCGTTCTTTTTCTTTTTAGCGCACAATCCGAAAGCTCTTTACGCGCGTGGAAACCGGATACCGGAGCGGGTACGTCGGGGTTGACGCGATGCAACATTTGCGCGCGGGAAACCTCCCAGGGCCGGATGGCAATCAACCCTGGTCAGATTATTGATTGCAGGCTTTTCGGCTTCTGTTGATTCCGCCTGATCTTTGGAGTGCGGCGACTGGACACCTCACCCAATGTCGCATATTCTGGTCTAATTCCGGATACGGTGATCCCCCGGGAGCGGTTGCCGGGGCTTGTTGGTCCGGGGGAGCTGGCTGGCGAATCGGCAGATGCGTGAGTACGCCCATGGCCAGAACTACCCAGAGCATCACCCGATGGGACAGCCTGCAAGCGCGTTGTTTGGCCAGG
>CAZFGM010000153.1:0-12486 GCA_964518515.1 uncultured Alcaligenaceae bacterium
GCTGGCGGCGCTGAGCAGCGCCTTGTCATCGACGTTGCCGACCGGCTCGGCTTTGTCCTTGTCGGTCTTTTTGCCGCCCTGGGCCGCCTTCGCGGGTTGGGCGTGCTGTTTTTTGCTGGGCGGCGTTTCCTCGGCCTGGGAGGCCGGCTCATGGTGTTGGTGGAAGCCACCGACAACAAAAACCACGCTGGCGACTAACACCATCATAAAGCGATGAACGTTCTTCGAGCAAAATGATTGGCTCATGGCTGCGGTCTCCCTGCAGATGCGGATGTGCAATTTTCACCCCTCACTCCAACTGGGTGGATACTCTAACAGGTGCAAGTTCGGAGTCAAGAAGTTTCGCAAAGCACTCTCTTCTCCGTCAGACGTGCAGGAGCTTCCAGCGTCCCCCGCGCCAACGCCGCCACATGAAAACGAGCGTGAGCAGCGGCGTCAAGGCCCACACGGCCAGCAAGCTCTCGGGAAAGCCCCACCCCGTCACCAGAAAAAGGTAAGCGAGCGGTAACATTAGGCCCCATTCGCTGATCAAGGTATAGCGTAAGGCCGGCACGGTATCGCCGGCGCCCATCAGAGCGCCTTGCAAGCCGATAGAGAGCGCACTGAATAGCTGGGCCACGGCAAACCAGCGCAACACCTGGGCTCCCAGGTGTGCCCCCGCGGCGGAGTCGATGAACAGCCCGGCCAGGGGTTCGGCAACCACCAGGATCACCCCCATCAGCATGGCCATGAGCACCCCCAAAAGCTGCACGCTGCGCCGGCCCACCAAGTCCGCGTGTTCTCTATCCCCCTTGCCTATGGCCTGTCCGACGAGACTGGCTGTGCCCGTCTGAAAAGCCAGGGCAATCAGGACGCCCAGCAGTCTCAGCTGCATGCCCAGGCCCACAGCCGCTTGAAACGAGACGCCCAGGGCGCTGGCGCCGACGATCGCCAGGAAGACCAGGCGCGAACCATGACGCAACACGTTGGCCAGGGCCATGGGCACACCGATGCGCAGGATACTCCTTATCCGTGGGGCAGGTTGCCAACCTGCCTCTTGCGGGGCTGGCAGGTTAGCAACCTGCCCCACACGCCGAAGAATGACCAGATAGGCCAGCACCCCGCAAAACCGGGCCACGAACATCCCCAGGGCGGCTCCCCTCACTTCGAAGGCAGGGATGGGACCGGCCCCGTAAATGAACATGTAGCTCAAGCCGACATGCAACACACTCACGCCCACCGTCAGCTTCAACGGCGTCCACACGTCCCCGGCACCGCGACATAGGGCCATGCCTACCAGAATGCCCCAGGAGAAAACCAAGCCCGCAAAGTACACCCGCAAATAAGGATCGCCCCAGGCCAGCGTCTCGTCGCTCACCTGCAGCGCCACCAGCAAATGCCCGCTG
This sequence comes from uncultured Alcaligenaceae bacterium, assembly GCA_964518515.1. GTDB lineage: Bacteria > Planctomycetota > Planctomycetia > Gemmatales > Gemmataceae > CAZFGM01. The sequence continues at coordinate 1,386 of CAZFGM010000153.1, forward strand.
AACACGAAACCGGCCACGGAAATCGGTAATGCCAGCAGCAACACGCAGCGGATGCTCTGCAAGACCACGGCCTTCACGTGATTCGATCGGGCTCCTGCCTGGCTCACCAAGGTGAGGACGCCTACCGTGATCGCCCCGGCAGCCGCCTCAACCACGAATGTCACCTGACGGCTCACGCCGATGGCGGCCGTGGCGGCCGGGCCGAAGGGACGCACCAAAAGAAAATCGACCAGTCCGACCGTCAGTTCCAGCGCGTTGGCAACAATCATGGGCCAGGTCAGGCTCCAGATACGCCGGAACAAGGAGAGGTCGATCGGGGTAACCACCAAGGAAATCTCCCGTGACTTGGGGAGTGGTCGAAAAGCTAGAATTCATCCGAACCGCCGTTATGCTCTGTCCGTGAAACGGCAGGAATCCAACGTTCGGGTGGGCCTGTACGGAGGTACCTTGCCTTGCCCTTTTGACAAACAACCGAACGAAAAACAGACGGACAACCTAAATCATAAATCAACTGGATTGTCACAAGCGGAGAGCTATCGATCCTCGTCCACAATCCGCTGCCAGACGCGGTCGATCACGCCCAGTAGCTCGGGGCTTGCCTTGGCGCGCTGGGCGAAGAGGTATTCCGCGCACGTTCGGCCCATAACAAGCAGATCGCGTTCGGCCATCTTACGGACGATCGGGTCCACATCCACAAGCTTGGTCGCCTGGCAGATGGGGCGGATGCCTTCGACCAGCTTGGGAACATCCTTGACGGACGCAAGTTTGCCTGCGGTGTCGAAGGCGATGGTCGCGGTGATTTGGCCCTTGTTGCCTCCAATCGGCTTGACCTTGGCGACGCCCTGGGCCTTGGTCGGTTTCTTCATGTCGTTGAGTTCGACGGAAAAGGGGAGGCCCAGCTCGAACTGGTAGAAACCGTCGCCGTGAATGTGCTGCGCTAACATGAGCCAGGCGCGCAGGGTTGCCTTGGCGTCGGCCGCGCTTTTGGCGGCGGGGAACTTCGCTTTGCAGTATTTTTCGACAGCGGCGCTGTCGGCCAGAGTGTGCATCTTACCGTCCTTGTCGACGACGAACACGTTGGCGACTTTCAACGGCGGCGGCGGCTCGATGCCGAGGGGATACTGCGGAAAGAGCACGCCGAACCAGTGGCTGCCGGGCTGCAGTTTCTTGAGCGACTCGTCTTCGATGGCGGCGATGCGGCGGAAGCCTTCCTTGTTCACCAGCTTGTTGACGTACTCCTCGACCTGGCTTTTCGCTTTCTTTGCGTCCGTGCCGGCTGCGGCGCTCGCCAGCCCCAAGGTTGCCAACGTTAGTGCGAAAAAAAGGTCCCTGCGCATGATGTTCTCCTTTGCACTCGGTTTAGATCTGCGTCAGTCATTGTAGTGATGCGACATTCCTGGCATCCTCGCCATATGCGTATTTGTTGAGAAACACATCCGGGTGGTGTTCGGCCACGAACTCGTAGATGGAGCGGGAACGGTCGTGGACCGTGCCGTTCTCGTCGTCTCGCCAACCGAGCCTTTCTAGGAATTGGCGCAGTCGATAAACGGGCTGCGAGACGACATCCCACAGTGATCGCCAGAAAGCATCCGCTTTGACCGACACTGTTAGACCATTTGGCCCCGCGTCGAATAAGGCGATGAGTGCATCACCGACGGCATCTCCCAGGATTCTCAGACGCTCGGTGTTCGCGGTGGAATCCCACGTCACCTGGCTTCTCCCAACGTCGAGGTCGAGTGGGGCGTTCACAAGGTAGCCGATGCCGACTTTTCACTGCCCTGAAGGCATTGAGCCAAAAATACCCTCATTGGCGCTTGGGACAATTACTATGCAACGTTTCCGGTTGGGCGGATGTCGATGTCTGGGATGTGGAAGATCATCAACTTCTCGAAGCGATTATTCAACAACAAGAGTATCAGCGCTCTCATGCCGCTAAAAAATCAAGCCGGCAAAACCCTTTAAAAAAGGCCCGCGTTTGAAAACGAAAAACCCCAGGGCGCGAACACTCGCCCTGGGGCTTGATATTTCGGAAGGTTGATTAGTCGCAGCAGCCGTGATGGTGGCGGAAGCGGAGGCCGTGGCAGCGGTGGCCGCATGGCGGGCAGCAGCCGCTTTCCGCGACGGCCACCGCGCGGGTCCGCGGCACCAGCCGCGTGCACCACACCGTTTCCTGGCACGGCACGCACACGCGCTGATAACACACCGTCTTGCACGGTACCTTGCGGCACACGCGCTCGTAGCAGCGCTGCACGCATTTCTCTTCCACGCAGCGGTAACGGCAGACCTGCACGGGTACGTCCTTCACCACCTTCTTGCACACCCGGACCTTGCAAACGACCGGTTTCTCGACGCAGACCTTGACACAGCAGGTCACCGGGCATTCGACGTACACCGGGCAATGGACCCACACCTTCTTGGTCCGCGTCCGGCAGCAGGTGTCACACGGATCGCAGCAGCGGCGCAACAGGCCGTCGAACAGGCCGCGATGGCACACGGTCTTGCATTCCCAGTGCCCCTTGCTGACGCACTTCTTGACCAGTTTGGTCACGTGCTTGTATTCGTGGCACCGTTTCATGACCACGCGGTCTTCGCAGCAGACCACGTTGCAGCAGACTTTGCGGATCTCGGTGGTCAGGACTGGCAGGCGGCGAACGACGGTGACCACGCGATCGCGCGGCTCGCACACGGTCTCGAAGCGGAAGCCATCCACCTCGACCCGGCGGCACTCGACGCGGTAGCACGTCCTTTGGGTCGCGAATTTTTCTTCAAAATACTCGGTGACGGTAATGGTTTTCAGGTTGGCCGCGGGGGCCGGAAGCGCGTCGCCAGCGCGGGCGGAGGAAATTGCCGCGCAGGCCACGACGCCCCAAAGCAAAGCGGTTCGGACGGGGTGGCAGGCCATGCCTTCTCCTTTGTCTCGCACAAACAGGGGACAGGTCGATCCAGGCGCCAGGGGGGCCGGAATCAAGTACACGGAGGAAACCTCTTTTTAACTATGCCCAATGCGGGCGAATTGGTTAAGATGGCTCGGCCAAGAAATGCGGAAAAAGGGCGGAATTTGCCCCGCTTTTGCCGGCAACAGCGAACCGACCTCGGGCACGGAAATCGCCAAAAACAACGGAAACGCCGGCTGGCGGGAAAAGCGCTTGATTGCTTTTCTTCAAGGTGCTCTTGAAATGGCGGAAGTTCGAAGTGCGGGCTTCAGCCGGCTTCAGCCCGTTTTCCTTGGGGCGGAACGGGCTAAAGCCCGCACTACGAACACTGCACCGGGTATACCCCGCAGGCTCGAAGACTCGCCTGCGGGCTTGGGAAGGGGTCACACCAGATCCAGCCGCCGCTTCATCACGCGGGCCTTGTTGCATTCTTCACACAAGCCGCGGATGACGAAGGTGTGGCCGCTGGCCTGAAAATGGTTGCGCGTGGCAACGTCGCGGATGATGGCGTCGAGGGCGGGGTTCTGGAACTCGATCACCTTGTGGCACTTCTGGCAGTAAAGATGCTCGTGCTGGGGATAGCCGTAGTCGTGCTCGTAAAAGGTTCGCGGCCCCAGCTCGAGGCGGCGCAACAGGCCGGCGTCCACCAGCTTGGTCAAGGTGCGATAGACGGTGGCCCGGCCGACCTGGAAATTGGCCCGCTTCAGCTCGTCCACGAGTTGGTCGGCGTCGAAGTGGCTGTGGCGGCTGAAGATGTAGCGGACCATGTCCCGCTGCTGGTCGGTGTAGCGATGCGGGCGCGGCCGGCTGGCCAAATATTCGCGGAACTTGTCCTCCGGACTCTGCGACACGGCGACGGCTGACAACGGCACGCGCGGACCCTCCTGGTTTGGCCTGAGGAACGTCAACCGGGTTCGTAGTACCGCCTTCAGGCGGTAAAACCGGCTAAAGCCGGGACTACAAACCGGTCCAACGAAATTGGTTCATTAAGGTTATTTTCTATTATACCGGGTTGGCGAAAGATGCCAATTTGTTCCGGCAAAGGGGAGAACGAAGACGATAGGTGGCTGGGTACCGAGCCCGCAGCGCAAGCAAGGGTGGCCCTTGCTTGCGCTGCGGGCTCGAATCATGGTTCAATCCAGCAAGTTATCGAGCAGGCAATCCAGGGCGGCTTCCCATTTTTCCTGGGTCTCGTAAGTGCCGGCGGCGATTTCGCGGCGCACGCGCTCGACCAGGTCGGTGCGAATGCCGGCGCTGGCTTTGCGCGACCGTTTTTTCTTGACCGGGCGCGTCGGTTCGGTCACTTGTCCCAGTTCTTGCCACCAGCCGGGGGTGCCGCGCACGGGGCTGGGAAGGTTGTTCGGACCATGAGGCTGCATGCGGTGTCTCCCGGCCAAAGATGGCGAGGGTTGTCAGGTTCATCTTACGGACATGAGGTTCGACGAATCAAGACCGGATCCTGAGCCCAGGCAAGCAAGAACCGTCCGCGGGCTCGCATCAGAATGGTTACCGCCAATCAATCCAAGAGAAGCCCCTTTAAGAAAAGATACTGTTCACTCGCTCACCCCCTGGCGGCTAAACATCTTATCGACGCGGCGACACGCCCCGTTGAGCGGAATTAACCCGGCGGAAAAGCGTAAGCCTTTTTTGCGTTCCGAGAAAAGCAAGAAACCTGAGTTTCCGTGTCCTTCGACATTGGCAGGAAAAGGGAAGTGGCCGGGAAAAGGGGACGGGTGGTTTCTCTCAAGGAAGCGGCTTTAGCCGCATTCACGGATGCTGGCGGTCCAGCGCTTGACCATGCGTAAGACATTGCCGCGCGGCCCGCGCGGCTCGCAGGTCAACTCATCCATCAGCGTTCGCAACAGATACACGCCGCGGCCGCCGATGCGCAGCTCGGTGGGGTCCAGAGGCGGAACCGCGTTCAAGTCGAAGGGTTCGCCTTCGTCAAGGAACTGCAGCTCCAGGTAATCCGCTCCCGGCCGGCACAAAACCTGCATCTGCGCCTGGGGCCGCTGCTGATGGGCGTGGCGAATGATGTTGCTGACCGCTTCGCCCGTGGCCAGGATGATGGCGTGCATGGTGGCCCGATCCATGTCACAGGTCTGACACACGGCTTCGACAAAAGCGCGGGCCACCCCCACCATGCGCGCTTCGCTGGGAAGGGTAAGAGAAAAGGGCGGGGCCGCCATATCCTTCTCCAATGATGGGAAGCATGCCCGGATGCAGGGTGAGGGGCCGCCAAAGGCCCATTAACCATTGTAGGCTGAAATTCACAGCGGAAAGCATAATCCGGCACGGCGGCGTTTTTTTTCTCCAGATTTCCTGAGGGGCAGTTCGTTTTTTCCTTTGGTGCTTCCCGGAAAACTTGATACACTTTTCATCAATCATTCCCCGTGAACGGCATCGCGGATTATTTCGGTGGAGCCAAGTCCCTGACAGGTCAGGGCCCGGTTACGGCGAGCCGAGCCCCGTAAGGGGCCGGGTCCCCAAGGAGAAACACCATGCCTGAGGCGTCCAGAGGCCGAGCGCCGGCGCGGGACAGGGGTGAAAGCAGTTCCCTGGGACCGTTGCAGGTCCGTTACTACAAGCGCATGCGCTTGCAACACGTTTATAGCGTGGTCGTCGGCTGGGCCGCCGACCGCGAGCGCCGTCCCCCGGCCGGGGCGCCTCCCGTCACGGTGCGCCTGCTCATGGCCGGCGCCCAGGTCGTGCCCACCGAGCACACCCTCGATCCGGCCGACGAGGACGCCAAGGCCACCTTTTATGTCACGCCCCTGGCCAAGGGCTTTCTGCGCAATGAAAAGCTGGAAATCCTCGTGGGCGGCCGCAAGGTGCAGGAACTGCCCTTGCCGTGCAAGGTCGTCAGCCAAAAGATGACCGCGGTCCTGCTGCTGTTGGCCTTGTTGTTTCCAGGATGCATGCTGTCCTATTGCAGGTATTCCCCCCTCCAGGTGACCGAACGCGAGCTAAATGAGGACCCCAGTTATAAACTCCACCTCACAGACCTTGAGATGAAAAAGCTGATGGATGACCCCATAAATAAGGCCAATCCGGCCTATCGAAATATTCATCGCTTGCGCGATCCCGAGGTGAGGGATCCGAAAACGGGGAAGTTCGACATGAACCTCGTGAACGGGACCTGGAAGTTGAATAAAGGCAAACGGGAAAAAGTGCATGCCATCGTTGAGCCTGGCGAAGTCCTGTCCAATCGCACCGCGAATTCGGTGCCGTCGTTGCCGGGTTTCTTGGAGGAGACCTTCGTGAAAGACGGCCTCATCGCCTTCCGCCAAAAAGTGGGCGACGGTTACGATAAATTAATTGACCTGGAAACGAAATACCAGCTGGCGTTTTATGTTTTCGTGGTGTTTGTTTTTCTGGCTTTGCTGTCGTTCATCTTCCATCAGGACCGGCGGAAGAAGCGGCTGTCCCGACCGATTCCCTTGCCGCGCGGCCGGGACGAGGGCGTGGGGACCACGTCACGCCGGCCCGAACGGGTGACGGCCGACCTGGAAGACTGACCATAGCTAATTCCCCAAAGCCCACGACATGATTGGTGGGTTTTTTGGAACTGTAGCAATCCTGTCGGGCTTGCAGGCTCTTTCCGGGGGTTTTCCGCGGCCGCGTTGCAGGCGTGGCGTCTTCAACGCCGCCGTCGGCCTGCGGTCCAGCCCCAATGAGGTTGGTCAAGGTTGATTTGGAGTAACTGGGAGAGGGCGGCGCGAACGACTTGGCTGCGACTCTTGAGGCCCTGCTGCGACCCGTAATTCGGATTTTGATATTCGAATTTCGGATTTGGTTGCGCGCCGGTGTTATGGCCCAATCCCCTCCTTCACCTCGCCGCCGAGAATCACCGTCACCGCCCGGCCGCGAACCTTCCAGCCGTGATACGGGCAATTCCGGCTCTTCGATTTGAACTGGCTCACGTCGATGGTCCATTCTACTTTGGGATCGAGGATGGTGACGTCGGCATCGGCGCCGGGTTTGAGCGTGCCGCGCTCGATGCCGAGAACCTTGGCCGGGGCCATGGTAAGTTTCTCGATGAGCTGCGGCCAGGTGAGATGGCCCGGCTCGATCAGGGCCTGGATGCAGATGGGAACGAGGGTTTCCAGGCCGATGATGCCGTTGGGGGCCTGATCCAGCTCGCGGGCTTTTTTCTCGGGGGCATGCGGGGCGTGGTCCGTGGCGATGACCTCCAGGGTGCCGTCATTGAGTCCCTCGATGATCGCGTCGATGTCGTTCTGGGTGCGCAGCGGCGGGGACATCTTGAAGTTGCTGTCGAAGGTTCGCAGGCACTGGTCGGTGAGGGTGAAGTGGTGGGGGCAGGCCTCGCCGGAGACGCGGATGCCGCGTTTTTTGCCGCGGCGGATGAGCTCGACGCCGCCGGCGGTCGAGACGTGCAGGATGTGCAGCCGGCCGCCGGTGATGGCCGCCAGCTCGATGTCGCGGTGGATCATGACCTCCTCGGCGGCGGCGGGCATGCCGCGCAGGCCCAGCCGCATGGATTCGACGCCCTCGTTCATGACGCCGCCCTTGGTCAGCTCGAGATCCTCGGCGTGGCTGAGGCAGGCCTTGTCGAACATGCGCGTGTATTCGAGGGCGCGGCGCATGACCTCGGCGCTGGAGACGGGCGAGCCGTCGTCGGTGAAGGCGACAGCGCCGCCATCGACCAGGCCGCCGATCTCGGCCAGCTCGACGCCTTGCCGGCCCTTGGTGATGGCGCCGATGGGGAAGACGTTGGCGTTGCCGGCGCGTTCGGCCTGCAGGTAGACGAACTCGGCGGCGGCCTGGGTATCGAGGGCCGGCTCGGTGTTGGGCATGCAGGCGACGCTGGTGACGCCGCCGGCCAGGGCCGACGCCGTGCCTGTGGCGATGGTCTCGTCCTCCTCGCGGCCCGGCTCGCGCAGGTGCACGTGCATGTCGATCAGCCCCGGGCAGACGATCTTGCCGGTCGCGTCGATGGTGCGCGCGGCATTTTGGCCCGGCTGCGGCCCGATGCCGGCGATGTGCTCGCCCTTGATCCACAGGTCGGCAACCTGGTCGATGCCCTGGGACGGGTCGATGACACGGCCGTTGGTGATGCGCAGGGTGGTCATGGGAAACTTCCAGTATGGTCATTTTTCGGTAAGATTATTCTATGACCGAGAATGCTTCAAAAGGGCACCGAATCTCGGGGACTCTCAAATTCGGTTTTTTTTCAGCTTTTATGGCCAAGAATTTGCCAGATGCCTGCGAAGCGGGGCGAGAAAAAGAAACAGCGGTTCCCGCCCCTCAATTTCCCCTGGAAGCGGCTATTCCGCGCGACACCGTTGCGGTAGAATATCCTATCCAATTTCTTGATTCCGAAGATTGAAGGGGAAAAGCATGCAAATCGACATAGATAACAAGATTGGGCAACAAGGCGCATGGGCGGAAGGCGTTCAGCGCGGCAATGACATTTTGGAAATGGTTGTTGGCCAATCCGCGGATTCGGCAAAGGCCAATTGGGAACTGAAACAGGATGAAAAAGGCCGCCCGCTTCTTTGGCTTACCTTGTCCGATTTCACCGGACAAGTTGTTGATAAGTTTGCCCCCGACGAGCTTCAGAATTCCGAGCGCCTCTGGGATCGCCTCCACCGTCTCTGGGGGGACCTTCTTCAGGTCCGGTCGCACAAGCTACTAGAGGAATTGATGAAGCCTGAGCCGGCGGGAAAGGACGCCTGACATGCCCGGCAAAACCCAAGGCGAGAAAATCGACGATCTCCTGAAGTTAACCGCCGCCCTAACTGAGCGCGTGGATAGCCTTCGGACTGGATTTGAAAGGCTTGAGCACCGGTTATCCGCCGCCACGGAAAAGGTCCACAGTTTCGAAACGAGACTTTCTGTATTGGAAAACAAGGTAAACGAGCGCTATGAGGCCTGGAAGGAATGGCTTCAAAGGATTTGGATGGTATTGGGGCCAATTCTTGGGGCGGCAGTGGGAGCTTTCTTGGCTTCCCGCTGAATCGGAAAGGTTTGCGTTATTGTATATCGGGCGCTCTTGCTGGAATTTCCAAAGGAAAAAGGGGGAACGACCACCAAAACATCCAGCTGGTAGTCCAGAATAAGTTGGCTCATGGACGGCCTTTTGCACTTTGCGGAAGTTCTTCAAAAAACGGTTTAGCGCCGGCGATTTTGATCTACTCTGAACAGGCTGAGCCTGTAACCGGATGATCAGATTCCACTGTCCCCGCTGTCGAATCCCGTTCACAGTGAACGATACCTGCGCCGGATCGCACATGACGTGTTCTTGCGGACAGCCGATTAGGGTTCCTGAGTACGGTGGCTCGCACGAGGAGCCGGCGCGAGCAGGGCCGGCGATCAGCCCTACACCGACGACCGCAAAGCAGGAGGAGAAAATGAGTCAACCCGTTGTTCGCAATCCTACTCAAGAGAGACAATGGATTATTTTTCTTGCCGCAGGCCTTTTCGGAGCTTCTGTTGTTTTCTGCCCCCATCGAGTTGAGGAAGAGAAGGTGCGCGAGAGAGTCTGGATAGGTGGGAGTCAGGTTTCGATAATGGAGAAGGTGTCGCACACCGAGTACTCGTTTATCTGGGACCACCACTCAATTCGTCGATCGATTTTCTTCGCCTTCTCGTGACCTGGGTCGGAATCGTGGCCCTCTGCGCCGTGGCTGTTTATCTTCACTACCTTTCGATACCGACAACAACCGGATAATCCTCCACGACGTGCACCTTCTTGTGCTCGACCGGCACCGAGTTGTCATAACAAGCTTGAAAAAACACGCGTCGATGCCCTGGGAGGGGTCGATGACACGGCCGTGGGTGATGCGCAGGGTGGTCATGAAATCCGGGCCTCAAAAATGATTTATTTTTTTGCACTCGACCACAATTCCTACAAAGAACTGCTTATTGAGAAGTTACCAACGCGGGCGTTAAACGTAAACCATCAATTGCATTCCGCCACCAGCGGTTCCGCCAGCTCTTGTAAGAAAAACAGCCGGCCGGCCAGCGTCGGCATGTAGGTGCTCGGAATCCACGGCGTCGGCTCGTGATGGAGCGTCATCCGCAGCGACAGCCCCTGCCACTGCATGCCGCGATTGAAGGCGCCGTCGGCGCCGCCGATGATCTTGTCCGCCGCCAGGAACAGCGCCGGACCGATGGTGTTGGCGAACGCCGGCACCAGCGTCGTCCGGCTCTTGAAGCTGGTCAGGGCGTTCTGCTCGATGGTCAACGGATGCAGCTTGGCCCCCAGGCGATGCGTTTGTTTCTTCCAGTCGGCCTCGCCGGCGAATTCGGCGGCGAAGTGCGGTTCCCAGAAAGCGATGTGGCAGACCCGGCCGATGCCGAACACCGTCACCAACCGGCCGCCCTGTTTTTTCAAGGCGCCAATCTTCTCGGCATAGGCCGGCAATTCGCTGGGCCAGGCGAAATGGCGCTGCTTGGCCGGTACGGTCAGCTTGCCGAGCGGGCCGTAGAAAGCCTGCTGCATGGCAAACTGAAAGGCCCCGGAATTTTCCGGCGGCAGGGTGTTGCCGGCGGCGTCGGACCATTCGTCCATGTTGAAGCCGTGGACATGGTCGCAACCGACGCCCCATTCCTTGAGGAAATACACGGTCCAGCGGTACATGCCCATGGGGCCGACGGGCAGGATAAGGATCAGGGGTTTGCCGGCCTGGCGGGCGAGTTGGATTTCGCGGGCGATTTCATGGCCCATGAACGTTTCGAAATCGGCCAGGGTGGCGCAGGCCAGCGGCTCGAACTGGGGATGCCACCAGGGCCGGCGGCCGGCCAAATCCGCTCCGGAAATGGCCGCCAGCGTATCGATCTTGGCCAGGTCCCAGCCGGCCGGGAAATAGCCTTCCATGAGGGAGCCGGGCAACGTGGTGATCAGGTTCATGAGTGCCTCGGGGTTTGAACCTTTTCGGGGATGGTTTCGTATCATTTGCTAGTTGGTTGGCATTTGCTGGTAGCCGTACCCATTAGGGTGCGGGGTTTCGCAGGCTAAAGCCTGCGACTACGATTCGGTGCTCCAACCGGGAACTATTTTGACTGCTTCCTCTGGCAACTGGCAACTGAAAACTACCAACTTTTTTCGAGACTGTAGCAAAGTAATTTGGGAAGGAGGAATAGTTTCGGCTTGTTTTCAGCCCCGTTCACGTTCACGGGGCTTTCCGCGCCAGCGGTGTAGG
>CAZFGM010000154.1:0-8712 GCA_964518515.1 uncultured Alcaligenaceae bacterium
CTGAGCGAGCAAGACATCGTCCGCCACCCGCTGGTCCAGCAGATCGTGCAGGCGTACGAATAGGAGAAGCCGCGGAAAAGGGGGTAGGATTTCTGTTCTCGTTCCCAAGCTCCGTGGTATGACGCTGTTTCGCAACCTGTAAGCGCCCCGCCGTCCACCTCAAAAGCGATCCATTGCCCGCTTGCCAGCTGGATGCGGGTCAGTTTCCGATCAGCCTTGCCTGGGGAAGGGTTCAACGTGTGCCCATAGGATTGCACCAAAAATGGCAGAAAACGGAAAACAAACGTTGATCCTTGCAGAAAAAATGCATATTATAGTCCTTGTTCCTGGAAATCTGCTATGATCGTGGCGATCCGCTATACCCAAAGGTCCGGCCATGCTGATCGAATTGCGCATCGGCAATTTCCGCTCTTTCGATGAGCCCCAGACGTTTAGCCTGGTCGCCAGTTCGGACATAAGGCATCCGGATAATTGCATTCCCTTCGGAAAACTTCAACTGATAAAAAGCGCTTCTCTTTACGGAGCCAATGCCTCCGGAAAGAGCAACCTCATCAAAGCCATTGACTTCATGCGCCGGTTCGTCCTCTTTTCCGCGACCACGATGAACGTCGGCGACGAGATTCCGGTGGTCCCGTTCCAACTCAATCCCGTTTCCCGCGGCCAGCCGAGTTTCTTTGAGGCGACGTTCGTGGTCGGCGAGGTGCGTTACCAGTACGGATTCACCGCGACCACCAAGCGTGTCCAGGATGAATGGATGATCGCCTACCCGAAAGGCCGGCCGCAGCACTTGCTCGAAAGGCGCTTCGACCTGAAAACAGAGCAGACCGCCTGGACGTTTCGGGGCGACTTGCGTAAGGAGGAAGCGCTGCTGAAGGAGCGGACACGCGACAATGGCCTTGTCTTGTCACGCGGCGCCGAGTTGAACATTGCTCCGCTGACGACGGTGTTGCTCTGGTTTCGGCAAAAGACGGCGGTACTCGATTTATCGACCTCCCCGGCTACTTTAATCGACCAGACGGCGAAACGTCTCAAAGAGGATAGGATTTCCCGAGAAAGGGTATTGCGGCTAATACGCCACGCGGACTTAGGAATCAGTGATCTGGAGGTTGCCGAAGAGCAAAGGCCTGTGCGTGCGGGAGACGTAACATCGTCCATCACCTTCCGGGCCGGCACCCTCTACGTAACGGTCCCCACCATCCGTTCCATCCATCGACCGCCAAGCGGAGTGCCTGTCCGATTCAACTTTCTCGAAGCCGAATCGAATGGCACGCAGCGCTTTTTCGCTTTAGCCGGCCCCTGGCTGGACGCGCTCGATCAAGGCGCCCTTTTGGTGATCGACGAGCTCGATTGCAGCATGCACCCGATGCTGACGCGGAAACTGGTTGAGTTGTTCCAAACACCCGAAGCGAATCCCAAAGGGGCGCAGCTGGTCTTCTCAACCCACGACAGCACGCTGATGGACCTCGAACTGTTCCGCCGGGATCAAATTTGGAAGGTTGAGAAGGACCGGGCTGGGGCATCGCGTCTTTCCTCGTTGTACGACTATGAAGAAAAGCCGCGCAATAACGAGGCCTTGCAGCGCCGCTACCTGGCAGGCCGTTACGGCGGCGTGCCGGTCTTTGGGCCGACATTCGAGGATTTGGAGCTGAAATGACACGCCGGGGACGCCGGGGTGGCGGTAAGAGGACACGGGGAGAGAAGGCTCTCCAGCGGCGGTCACGCCGTTGGCCGCAAAAGACGCTGATCTTAATCATCTGCGAGGGCCGGGAAACTGAACCAAACTATTTCCGTGGCCTCCGCGACGGAGAAGTTGTCCGGCAGCATTTCCGAATCGTGGTCCAGAAAGGCAAAGGCGGTTCCTGCCTGGCGGTTGTGCAACTGGCCATCGCCGAGAAGGAAAAGGCGGCGGCTCGCGGAGAAAACTTCGATGAAATCTGGTGTGTGTTCGACGTGGAATCGGTGGCTCCGCGGGAACCAGCGAGCCAGGCCCGGACGCTGGCCGCAAAGCACGAAATCCAACTTGCCCTCTCCAACCCTTGCTTTGAGGTATGGCTGCTGGCACACTTCGTCAGAACAAAAAAATCGTTCGCCGATTGCAACAAGGTGGTCGAGGAACTGAACAAACATTGGCGCCGCGATTTCGAGCAAGACTACGAGAAGAACGACGAACAGCTTTATCAGCGCCTCGCGCCCCGAACCCGATCGGCCATCGACAATGCCCGAAAAGTGCGGGACCAGGATTGGGCCAAATCCCTTGACGTCGCCGATTGTAATTCCGCGACCGACGTCCACGTGCTTGTTGGCCGTTTGCTTGGTTCCCGAAAGTAAGACCGGGAACGCCGGTCCGCGAAACTCTGTTTCGTAACCTGAATCCCTGGCCAACAACCCAGTGCTCGGCAAGGCCGCCGAAACGGAGTTTCGGTGAAGTGCGTTCCCAAACGGAGTTTGGGAAAGAGGGAAAGCGCCCGCCCGTCCCCCTCAAAAGTGATCCGCTGCCCGCCTACCAGCTGGTCGGCCGGCCTGCCCCTGTCCATCCTGACCTAGACGCCCAAGTATGCTTGCCGAAGGCGCCATGGCCAGGCCGAATTCCGGCATCTTGATCAGATCCTCCGGCTGGGTCATCAGCCGCTCCATGCCTCCCGGCTTTTGCATTACCAGGACCACCAGGATCAGGGCGCCGATGATCCCGGCGGGAATTTGCGTGACGGCGATGTACCCCACGCACCACAGCACCGCCCACCAGAAACTCGGATGTGGCGCTGGCGGCGGCAACACGATGGCCGGCACAATGTCCACCGGCCGGGCCGGCCATGCCACGGCCGGCGCAATGTCTTCCACCGGCCGGGCCACGAGAATTTCGGTCCGGCAGCTCGGACAGCTTACTGGCCGGCCCAGGTGTTCTTCCGCAATGGCCACCTGCCGGGAACACGTTGGACAGGGCACGATGACGGACATGATCGGGATCTCAACAGGGAGCCGGGCGATCGTCAAGGATAATGGGTTTTCAACCAACCCATGATGGCCGGGAAGGAACCTCCACCGTTCAAAATAGCTACCAGATCTCGATAGGCTTGCAGTTGTCCCAGATGGGGTTCACCGAATTGGTCGCTGAGGAATTTCATAACGGCCAGGAAACCAACCTCGAAGTTGTTGAACTTGCCGTTCGTGACACAACATTCGGCGAGGACGTGGGTGGCAATCTCCTGGGCGGTATAACCCTTCTGGTCGGCGTCGATCAGGATAGCTTCCAGGCCTCTTTCTCCCATGAATTTGGAGAAGAAAAAGTTTTTCAAACGGCAGGCGTGAATGGCGGCGCGTTTGAAGGATCGGGCTTGAGGGGTCATGCCGGCTTGCCCCCTAGCGCCTCCTTCATGGTTTGCTCCAACAAGGGGAGCTTTTTCCGCTCTTCCTCGTATTCCTCCTCGGGAATGATGTCGATATAGATATCCAGAATTTCCCCGTCTTTGCCCTCGCGCCAGGCGCGCGACCGTTCATGGGTGATCTGGGTTAATTCGTCGCCGCGTTTGGGTAAGGAAAACTCGGCGGCTTCCGTGATGGCCTTCCGAGCATCCTCGGCTACTGGGGGGAAGGTTGTGCCTTTTTCCGTTAAACGATAGCGATACTCCGGAAAGGGGCCTTCGTGGACGATGTCCACCGTAAGAAGGCCCTGGGAAATAAGTTCACGGAACAGTTTGCCGCTCTGATCGATTCCCGGCCCTTCCGGCATGCGTGCGATAGGCCAATCGGTGAGAATACCCGGCTGTTCTTCGGCGTAATACAAATGGGCAAAGTAAAAAGCCTTGAATAGCTTTTTCTTGCCTACCCATTCGCCTTGGGCATTGCGAAGGAGCTCGAGGATAACCTGGTGGGCGGTAGTTTTTGGCATGATCCCCCTCAAGGTAATAACCAAATTACACTTTTATTATACCCGGCGGCGCGCCGTCAACAGACATGTCGGCAAAAAAATCAGGTGTGATGGTCAAGCCGCCTGGCCCTGTTTTTCCTCCGCGCACAGGCGGCGGTATACCGCCAACGTCTCGGCGGCGCAGCGCGGCCAGGTGAACGGCCGGGCGACCGCCACGGCCCCCTGGCGCAAGTGCTGCCACCACTCGTCATCGCGGATGACGCGGGCCAAGGCGTCGCGCCAGCCGTCGGCATCGTCCGGGTCGATAAGGTGGGCGTGGCCGCCGACGATCTCGACGACGGCGCGGGCGGTGGAGGCCAGGACGGCGCCGCCGCAGGCCAGCATTTCCAACGGCGGCAGGCCGAACCCTTCGTAATGCGACGGATACACCAGGGCGCGGGCGCCGTTGTACACGGCGACCAGGTCGTGGTCGGCGAGATAGCCGACGTGGCGGACGCCGCGCTGTTTGCCCTCGGCGTGGAAATAGTCGGCCACGTCGGCACTGCTCCAGCCCCACGGGCCGACCAACACCAGCGGACATTCCCGCCGCACGCTTTCCGGCAAGGCGCAATAAGCGCGCAACAGCAGCAGCAGGTTCTTGCGCGGCTCGATGGTGCCGACATGCAGCAAATACCGCGGCGGCAGGCCCAGCCGGTGCAGCGCCGCGGCCGTGACCGCCGCCGGCAGCGGACGCAAGTCCGGGCGGATGCCGTTGTAGACGCGTGTTACCCGGTCCGGCGGCACGTGCAGGATCTGAATCATTTCCTGGCGGGTAAATTCGGAAACCGCCAGAAAATGACGCGACCGGTTCAGGGACGACAGAAATTTCTTCTCGAAAAACGCCACGCGCCCGGCGGGGTGCCATTGGGGGTGGAGGAATACCGAGAGGTCGTGCATGGTGGTGACGGTGGCATGGTCGCAAGGCAGGGGAATGGTATTGGGCTCGTGGTAAAGATTGAAAGTATCATGGGCGAGGGCATGGCGCAGCTGGCGTGCGAGAAAGTCCTGGCCCAGAGTGCGAAGGGTGTGCAAGGCGTTTTTTTTCACACGGGCCCAAAGCGCCCCCAGGCCGATCGGCTGGGCGTTGGGCCTGCCTTCGCCCCGGGTCAGGGCAGGCCGAGCCTTGCCCCATATTTGTCCAAGGCGCCAGGCCAGGCCGGCCGGAAAACAGCAAACCTCGTCCGGGGCCAGCTCATGCAGACAACGCACCAGCTGGGCGGTGTAATGGCCGATACCGGTTTTCGGACCGAGCGTGGCAAAGCGGTTCAACAGGACCCGCACTTTTTAGCTCCATGGCATTATGAACAAGTGTCCCGCGCGGAACATCGGGGTTTCAACCAGTTCCGCCAATTCGAGAAAGTGGCCTGGCAACCTCAAGATTCATTGCATTGCAGCCCCCGCCCCCAAGGCAGCCCCGCAACGAAACCCCGGTGGTCGGATTTATTTGTCCGAGCCGGAAGCGTAAGCGACGCCCGAAGGCTTGGCGTGGCCGTCGCTTACGCTTCCGGCTCGGAACTGCCTCGGTCAAACGATACCCCAGCCAAAATCAGGGTTATTGAGAACTAAAAGAACTGTAACACCCGGTCAGTATTGCACATAATTCGTTGCAGCGCAGCCCTGCAACGAATCTTGTCAACAGCGGGCTCGCCCAAACCCTGTAGCAAGGACGCCCACAAGGGTCAAGGTGAAGGAAAAAAACATTTTTGCGCAAGTTGGCCGCGGGTGGGCGTTCTTTCCGGGTTATGCCGCCCCAAAACGGGGTTACTCCCAACTTGCCGGCGGCGCCGTCTTCGGGCAGGATGGGAAAAAACAACTTTTGCGGAAATTCTGCTGGTAAAGCGCTCTGGACTTGATTTACAATCTATAGCGGAGACAACTGGTTCCGAGGCAAAGCAAATTAGTTTCTCCATCTCTTTTGAGGGGGTCTGCAATGACCAAGGTGCGTCGGCTCTTGGTGGTCGTGGCTGGTCTGGCCGCGGCCGCGTTAGTCACTTCTTCTCATTCCCACGGTGATCCGGCCGTCAAGAACGCCAAGGAGCGGGGCCAACCGGTCTTCGACAAGGCGCCGGCCATTCAAGGCAAATCCGTGGACCTGGAACTGGCCGAATCCCGCTTCGCTCATGGCGGCACCATCGTCTACCAGCCGCTCGAAGGCGATCCCTACTTCGCCGTGCAGATCAAGCCCAAGCTGGAGCCCGTCAAGCCGGCACGGCCGCGCGACATCTTGATTATGATCTCGGTATCGGCGACGCAGGCGGGCAACCCGTGGACGGCGTCCCAGCAGATCACCGAGGCGATCATCAAGAACGCCGGGCCCAAGGACACCATCGCCGTGTGGACTATTGGCACCCCTCACGTCACCCAGAATCAGACCGGTGGTTTTGTGGATCCCAAGAACAAAAAATTGCCGGAGGTGCTCGCCAAATTCAAGAATGAATTCACCCCCATGGGCGATACCGACCTGAATAACGGGTTGGAAAAGGCCATCAAGAGTTTCGATGGTGCCGAACGGAATCAGCGGATTCTCCTGTTCCTGGGCGACGGCCTGAGCACGCATAACCCCCTGAAAAACGACGACCGCCTGGTCCTGTGCCGGCAAATGATCGAGCGCAGGGTGGCGTTCTTCCCGGTGCCAATGGGCGTGCAGCTGAACCCGGAAAACCTGCACGGCCTGGCCACGGGCACCGGCGGCGCCGTGCTCCGCACGCAGCTGGCGGAAAAGCTGGAAGTCCCTCTGAAACGCTATGAGGAAGCCTTTGCCGCCCCGATCCTGTACCCGACGAAGCTGAAGATGGCGGCCCAGGTGACCGAGTATTATCCGACGCAGTTGCCCCCCCTGCGCGGCGATGCCCCCACGCTAATCGTCGGCCGCATGAAGCCGGCCAAGACGCTGGCCTGCACCATCGACGGCATCGTGGCCGGGCGGGATGATCCGGTAACCGTGACCATCACCGAGAATGTAGCCGCCCCGCAGCTGGATAACTACTTCCTGGTCAGCATGTCCCGGCAATGGAAGAACGCCCGGACGCAGCCGGCCCTGATCCGGGCCGACCGGGCCCTGGCCTTCGCTTCCGTGCAAAACCGGCTGGACCACCAGGAACTGCTGGAAGGGGCCTTCCTGGCCATCCATGACAACAAGCTCGATGCGGCGGTGAAGCTGTTCGACCAGGCCCGGCAGATCATGCCGCACGACCAGGCCGGCGTCAAGATTGTCGCTGCCCTCAAAAACGGCTCCCTGACCCGCGACATGATCAAGCGACAACTGGAAGACCGCACCCGCAAAGGCGAACTCCTGCAGAAGCAAAACGGCAAGCTCCGCGTCAACGCCGACAAAGTGGGCGTCCTCCTGGCCCAACTCGACAAGAAAGAAATCCAACCCAAGAACGGCGACGTGGTGAAGAAGGTTCCCGAGCGCGAAGACCTGCTCAAGTCGCATCAAGATCAGCGCCTGATCGAAGAGCAAAAAATCACCCAGACCGTCGAGGCCGCCGTCCGCCAGGTTCGCACCGACCTGAAGGCCGATCCCAAGGGCGTGGTCGAAATCCTGCAAAACACGCTGTCCCAGGTGCGCGATCATCCGATCATCGGCGACCGGGTGCGTGACGCCTTGCTGAGCCGCTTGCAGGCCACCCTGCGCCAGGCAGTAACCGAGGGCAAGGTCATCGTGCAGCAAAATGAAGAACGGCAAAAAGTCATGGCCCAGGTCAATAACGAGAAGGACAAAGACCAGCAGCGCCGCACCGTCGAAGAGCGGACCGAGGCCCAGTTCCGCGTGTTCAAGAGCCTGGTCAACGTGGCCCGCTATGAGGAAAAGACCCGCGCGGACGCCATCCAGGGCCTGTTGGCCATGGAACATGACGCCCGCCTCAAGGGCAACCCCATTCCCCAGGCGACACAGCCCTTATACCAACAGATGCTGGTCAACTTCATCATCCGCAAGAACGAGGACTTGAAAACCTTGCGGGCCGAGCGCTTCATCGCCGTGATGCTGGAAATCGAGAAATCGCACGTGCCCTTTCCGGATGAGCCGGGCATCTACTTTCCGCCCCTGAAGATGTGGGAGGCCCTGACCAAGTATCGCAAGGAAAAGTACGAGTGGCAGACCTTGCCCGATGATCCGGAAGGCCGGGCCGAGGCCAGTGCCATCGCCAAGCTGCTGTACGAAAAGGTGGACATGAAGGATTTCCAGAACCCGGGCATGACCCTCAAGGAGTTTCTGGGTCTTCTATATGAAAAATTCGCCGCCAACGGCAAGGACCTGCCCATCCTCATCGACAAGCAGGCATTTCTGGATGAAAACCCGGACATGGGGGACATTTATGAAACGAAAGTGACGTTCCCGCCGTTCCCGAGAAAGATGAGTTTGGCGTCGGCCTTGCGGATGGCCCTGTCCCAGGTTGAGTCCAAGAACGCGGAATATCTCATTCGCCGGAACTACATCGAGATCACCACGGCAACACGGCAAACCAGCGAGCGCGTCATGCGCGTGTATCCGGTGGCGGACCTGGTGATTCCCATCAGCCAGGGTGGCGGCATGGGTGGCGGAATGATGGGGATGATGGGCGGCATGGGTGGCGGAATGATGGGGATGATGGGCATGGGTGGCGGCATGATGGGGATGATGGGCATGGGTGGCGGCATGATGGGCATGCAGATGGGCATGATGGGACAAATGGGCATGGGCGGCATGGGGGGCATGATGGGCATGGGCGGCATGCAAATGGGCATGGGCGGCATGCAAATGGGCATGGGCGGCATGATGGGCATGGGCGGCATGCAAATGGGCATGGGCGGCATGATGGGCATGG
>CAZFGM010000154.1:8812-12457 GCA_964518515.1 uncultured Alcaligenaceae bacterium
GGCATGATGGGCATGGGCGGCATGCAAATGGGCATGGGCGGCATGATGGGCATGGGCGGCATGCAAATGGGCATGGGCGGAGGATTTGGCTACGGCAGCTTCCAGGGCGGCAGTTTCCAGGGCGGCTTTAACGGCAGCCTCGGCGCCATGGGCGCCAGCCAGGCCCAGGGCCTCATCGACGTCATCACCAAGATCGTGGCCCCAGGAAAATGGTACGTCTCCCAGCAGCCCAATCCCTTCCAAAACCAAAATGTGGGGAACATCCCCTTCTTCGGCAACCAAGGAAATCTCGGCCAACCGCCGCAGCCGCCGCCCCCGCCGCCGGGACAGGGCGGCAATCCCGACATCAACGACGCCAACACCATCGAGTTCTTCCCGCCGGCCCTGGCCCTGATCGTGCGAGCGCCGTCGCGCATCCACACCAGCCTGACCGGCGGCCTGATCGGCGGCAAGCTGAAACGCCTCGACATGGCCATGCGCGAATTCCATGAGGATGGCCGGAAGTTCGGCGTCATCGGTCGAGACAACGGCAACCCGAAAGTTGCCGGCGCCAATGACCAGCAGAAGAACGATCCCAAGAATCCCCAGGTGGCCAAGAACGATCCCAAGGCCAAGCCCAAGGAAATCGATCTCGATCCGCGCGTCGTCTGGCAAGACGCCCTGGCGCGGGCGGGGGCGGAACCGGGCCTGATCATCGCCACCGCCGACTTCCTGTTCGAGACGGGTTATTATGAACACGCCGCCGAGTTCCTCAAGGCGAACCTGCGGCAAGGAATCGTCGTCCGGCCGTGGGTCTATGAAGCCCTGGCGGTGGCCCTGGAAGCCAGCCACGCCAACCCGGAGGAAATCCAGCGGGCCCGCCTGTCCGCCGTCGCCCTGGACCCCAACGACGCCGGCGGCTTTTTGCGGGCCGCCCAGAGCATGGCCCAGCACAAGCAGTTCGATCGCGCCCTGGCCTTCTGCCGCCAGGCCGCCCTTCTGGAACCGAATCTGGTCCACACCTACGCCAACGCCCTGGCTTATGCCTCCGACGCCAAGGATAGCAAGGCCATGGAATGGGCGATGGACAAGCTGCTGGGCCAGGATTGGCCAAGCGATAATAAGGCTTTCCAGGACGAAGCGGTGGCCAAGGTGAATTCCCTGGCCCGCACTCTCGACGAGGACAAGAAATCCACCCAGGCGAGCCGGCTGCGCGAAGTCTTGCAAAAGCTCCGCCAGCGCGACTTGATCATCAACCTCGTCTGGCAGAACGGCACCGACCCCGCCGACGTGGACCTCGAAATCAAGGAACCCACCGGCAGCGTCTGTTCGCCCATGCAGCGGCAATCCCCCGGCGGCGGCACCCTGGTCCTGGCCGACCAGCTGGCCAGCAAGACCGATCGCCTCGACCGCTCGCTGCGGACCACCTACACGGCCGCCCAGGCCTTCGCCGGCGACTATGAAGTCACCATTCGCCGCAACTGGGGCCAGCCGACCGGCAACCGGGCCCAGCTCGAAATCATCCAGCACTTCGGTACGCCCAGGGAAGTCCGCAAGATGATTTCGGTCAACCTCGACCAGAAGCAAACTTTCAAGGTCAGCCTGGAAGGCGGCCGGCGCACGGCCCTGGCTCCGGTGGTTCCCGCCGAGGCCCAGCGCCGTCAGGTAACGCGCGACACGGTCAAGGACCTCACCGTGACGCAAAAGCTGCGGCATTTAGCCACGCCCGATTTCCAGGGCATTGCCGGCACCCCCGGCAGCCGTCTGGTCCCGCGCGAGCCGGTGACCATCCCCGGCGGCAAATTGCCGTCGCAAATCGCCCAGCAGACCGCGGTCCGGGTTCCCACCGGCGGCCTCAATTACAATGCCCAGGCGGTCTGGGAAGGCGAACAGGTCCGCCTCCGCCTGCAACCCGTCTACCAGACGCTCGGCCAAGGCGGCGCCCCGCGAGTGAATATGCCACTCATTCCTGGCGGAAATTGACCTGAACGCAATGAAAAGCAACGCCGGCCATGGGGTTCCATGGCCGGCGTTTTTTTTTGCTTTTCCCTTCATTCGTTGGTCAGGCTTTCCGCACGAACCAGTGAAGGCGCCGGCATTACGCATCGACACTCCCCGTGTCGTTTCTATTTTTACGATGTCTGGGCATCCCTGTTCCTGGCCAAGCCGAACCCGCCAGCGACGCCGACCCAAACCCCCTGTAGCCAGAAACCGCGCAAATAAAACTGACCGAAGGACCAAGATTCGTGCCTGCTCGGGTGTGGCGCGAGTGAGCATGTCGAATTCCACAGTCGATTGCTGCACCAGACGCGGTTTTTGGTCAGCGTGGCCAGGTCCGAAAGCAGGGTGCGAAAACTATGAGCCGCGTAACCATCGTCTGTTTGTTTGCTCTGGTCCTTGCGCCGTGCCGCCTGCGAACGCGGCGCCGGGGCCACAATGGAAGCGCGCTCTTGTTCCGCCGCTTCACGCTCGTGGTCATCAAAGAGCAGCGGCGCCAGTCTCTGACTAGAGTTTTGCACTTACCTGAACGTAATCCGGTCGGCCGACGGACGCCAAAACGTCGCCGCACGAAAGTTGGCCAGCTGGCCGAGGGCGTTTTTTCCGGCCCCGCGCCGGTCATCATGCCGCGGTCGCAACATATTCAAAAAACCAAGCCATTTTTTCCTCAGGATCTGCTTGCGAACCACTATCGTCGGCAAGCCAATGGCGCCACAGCTGCAAACGGCAACTCGCCAGCATGTCGGCGAAGGTCGGAAACTCCTTGTTCTTGTACCATGGGCGGTGGCGGTGGGCCTGCTCCCCCTCATGGCCATGCTCGGCGTACCACAGGATCAGCAGCGAACCCACGAACCAGGCCATGGGGGCGGCACGCTCCACCGACGCCGTGCACCACACCTGCGGATCATGGAAGCCCATGAGTTGCTTGGCATCACAAAAGGCCACTTCCACCGACCAACGACGGCAGTAGCCCGTGATGACTTCGGCCACGGGGACCGTGACGTCGGTACACACCAGAGCTTCATCACGCCACTCTCCCTTCGGGTCCCGTACCAACACCAACTGCACCTGCTGTGCCCCCGTCACCGGGTACCAGCACACATCCTTGATCACTTTCACTTCCAAGGTTCTTTCGACCTCATTCTTGAACGTGATGGTCATGGTCTCCGCTGGCCAGCGCCGATCGTCCTTGAGCATTTGCGCAGGCGTGGCTAGGCGCTTGCCTTTGCGGCGGCGGCCGTGCTCGTCTCCTTGCAGCGGACTGGTCAAGGCGGCCTTCCAGCAGATGGGACCCACGGCATCGACATGGGCCGGCCGATCCTTCAGCAGGTACTTGCCGATGTACGCGCTATCGGCAACCACCATGATTTGCCGGCCCACAACCCAGGTCGCCAACACGCCGATCATCTCGGCGGCCAGGCGACTCTTGGTGCGGTGTTCCTGTTTCGTCTTGGTCCCCCGTTTTTCATAGACACGCCACATGATCGGCAAACAAAAGTAACGGTTCTTGCGAAAGGGCAACTCGATGATGATCCCCAGCATCACCCAGTTGTTGCCAAAGCGAAAAACCTTGTGCCGCTTGGTGCTCAACACGGCATCGAGAAAGATGCCACCAAAGGCGACCTTGGCGCCGCGCTTATGGCACAACGTGTCATCGACCACGACCCA
>CAZFGM010000155.1:0-12451 GCA_964518515.1 uncultured Alcaligenaceae bacterium
CCCTTTCGGCGGCGAGCCGTGGCCCTTGACCAAAGCGCCGCGCGACGTCCGTGACTTCGGCTGGGCCGGTAACCAGATGATCGTCTATGCCGCCCAGGAAAAAAAGGGGCACTATGAAACTTCTTTGAAAGAAAAAAAGGATACATCTCAGGTCGTCGAAGACGAGGTCAATGAACCGCCCGTCCGGCTGTTCACGGTAACCGTGGATGGAAAGAAAGTCACGCGGCTGACGGCGAACACCGATCGCATTCAGTCGGTGAATGTGTCGCCGGACGGCCGCTACGCGGTCACCATCCACGAGCGCAGCCTGAGTTACACGTTCGATCACAAGATCAAGCCCGTGGTATTCCTGTACGACTTAAAAAAAGGCGATGGCAAGCAAATCTTCGCGGACCGGACCTTTAACGTCCAGAACATCCACTGGCAGCCGGACAGCAATGGATTTTTCGCGATCAACGCCCATACCAGCCATCCGCGCTTTCTGATGGCCTACATCCTGGACCTTTACCATTACGACCTGGGGCGAGGTGAGGCGGCGAAGGTGGACCTGGCCTGGGACAAGGGACTGGCCGACGGCAGCGCTGGTTTTTCCGCGACTGCCGGGGGTTTCGTGGCCCTACTGGCCAATGGTGCCCGCCACAAACCCGCCCGCTTCACTCGCGCCGGTCAGGTTTGGCAGCGCCAGTGGCTGCAAGGAGACCATAGCGCGAATTTGTTTTTCTTCCGCCTGGCTGGCAAAAGTCAGACGGCTATCTACCAGCACAGTACCCTCAGCACCCCGCCCGTGTGGCATGTCGGCAAGGTCGATGGCGACCAACTCAAGCCGGGGTTCGTCCTGGCGGATTTGCAAAAAGACCTCCGCGACAAGCCGCGCGCCAAGGGGGAAATCGTTCGCTGGAAAGGGGCCAACGGTGCGGAAGTCGAGGGCCTCTTGCTTTATCCCCATCAGTTTCAGGAAGGCAAGAAATACTCGCTGGTGGTCTTGATCCACGGCGGGCCGCATGGGGCGGACTTCGACCAGTGGGAAGAGAACTGGGCCTACGTTTCCAATTTGCTGTGCGCCCGCGGGGCCTTTGTCCTCAAGCCCAATTACCACGGCAGCTCGCACTACGGGCTGAAGTTCGCCGAAGCCATCGAAGGCAAGTACTACCTGCCGGTGGTGGACATTGAAAAGGGCATCGACGCCCTGGTGGCCAAGGGCCTGGTGGATGCCGGCAAGTTGGGCCTGTCGGGCTGGTCGAACGGGGCGATCCTGACGATGGCCCTGATCACGCGGCGGCACTACCAGGCGGCGTCGGCCGGCGCGGGCGGCTCGGAGTGGGTCGCCGACTGGGGCACCTGCGAGTTCGGCATGTCCTTCAGCAATTACTACCTCGGCAAGTCGCCGCTGGAAGATCCCAAGGTCTATTTCCAGAACGCCCCGTGGTACGATTTCCCCAAGGTGCGGACGCCGACGCTCCTTTTCCACGGCAGCGACGACCGCGTGGTGCCGACCCATCACGGCTGGATGCAGTTCCGCGCCCTGCAGCAGCTCGGCAAGACCGACGTCCGCTTCCTGCTCTTCCCCGGCGAAAAACATTCGCTAAAAAAACTTGCCCATCAAAAACGCAAGGTCACCGAGGAGTTGGCTTGGTTCGACAAGTATCTTTTCCGGTCGGCCCAAAGCGAGAACCTGGCCTTCAAAGCAACCTCGCCCCTGGCCCAGGCGCTGACCTTGCACCAGTCGGCGAAACACGGCCGGCTCTACGGTATCCAGGACAAGGGCATTCTGGTTCCCGAGACGGTTCCCTACAACAATCTGCACGTGGGCCGGTTTGAGGTCACACGCGCCCAGTTTGCTCTATTCGACAAGACCTACCGGGTTGAACCAAGTACGGAAAATTATCCAGCCAACGGCGTCACCCTGGAACAGAGCAAGGCCTATTGCCAGTGGTTGAGCAAAGCTACTGGCCAGAACTATCGCCTGGGCCGGATTGGCGAGCTTGAGGGACTGTACGATAGTGGCGAAAGCACCGAGAATACCCTGGACTACTGGGCCGGTTATTCCGTGAACCCGGAGGACCGGCAGCGCTTGCAAGAAAAAATCCGCCAGCTTCCGGGCAAGGCGCCGCTTTTGAAAGAAGTGGGCGGCTTCAAAGCCGTGAGCGAAACGACGTCGATCTTCGACCTTGGCGGCAACGTGGCCGAATGGGTCCTGGACGACAAGGGCCAGGGCCGGGTGCTCGGCGGCAGCGCCGATACGGCCGGGGATGATCGCCCGCGGCGGCCGGGACCGGAGTATATTGGTTTCCGGGTGGTAAAAGAGAAATGACCACGGGATTACTTCTTTGCCAAGATTTTGCGAACGCTAAACGTAAACAATATGTCCCATCCGGCCCAGGAACTGGTGGACGTTATCGACGAGGCGGGCCGCACGGTGGCCACCGTGACGCGCCGCGAGATGCGGCTGCAGCGCTTGCCCCATCGCTGTACGTACATCCTCCTTTTCAACCAGGAAGGGAAACTGTTCGTGCACCTGCGCACGCCGACCAAGGACGTGTACCCGTCGCACTGGGACGTGGCCGTCGGCGGCGTCCTGGCGGCGGGGGAAGGCTTTGACGAGGGCGCCCGCCGGGAGGTCATGGAAGAGCTGGGCCTGGAGGTGCCGCTCGAGCCGCTGTTTCCTTTCCGCTACGCCGAAGCGGCCAGCGTGGTGCAGGCCATGGTCTACCGCGGCCGGAGCGACGGGCCGTTTCTCCTTCAACCCGAGGAGATTATTCGCGGCGAGTTTTTATCCCTGGCGGAGGTGACGGAACGCGCCGCCCGTGAACTTTTTTGTCCGGACGGCCTGGCCGTGCTGGCCCAATATCGGGAGAAATTTCCATGGCGAAAATCGCGTATACCGTGGGAGTGACCTTTTCGGGCGAAGACCGATCGGCGGCGTGGCTCGCCTGGTTGCGCGGCGGGCACATCGCCGCGGTGCTGGCCGGCGGGGCCAGCGACACGGAGATTGTGGCTCTCGATGGACCGGACCGGGCTTTCGAGGTGCGCTATCACTTTCCGTCCCGTGAAGCTTTTACCCGGTACGAAAAGGACCACGCCCCCCGGCTGCGGGCCGAGGGACTGCGGCTCTTCCCTCCCGATCAAGGAGTCGTCTACCGGCGTTCGCTGGGCGAGGTGCTGGACCAAATCGCCATTAGGGGTCACCACACCTGACAGGATTCATTTGACAATGGAAGGAGAATTAAATGAGACGCTGTGGAACTCTGATTGTTTGTCTCTGTGGTCTTTGGGCCTTTGTGGTGCATGCCTCGCCGCCCTTCTACCTGGACAAGACCAAGCTCCTGGTCTGGCGCGATGAGGACGGCAAGGAGTACCCGGTCAAAAACGCCGCCGCTTGGGCCAAACGCCGCGACCATATTCAGGCGAACATGCAACTCGTCATGGGCAAGCTGCGCGATCCGCTCGACAAGCCGCCGTTAACGGTGAAATACCTCGAGGAATTCAAGTCTCCGAAGTTCATCCGCAAGAAACTGACCTTTGCCGTGTTCAAAGACGACCGCGTGACCGGCTACCTGTTCTTGCCGGCCAAGCGAAAGGGCAAGGCGCCGGCCGTGCTGTGCCTGCATCAAACCAACGGCAAGCTTGGCGCCCAGGAGCCGGCCGGCCTCGGCGGCAAGCCCAACCTGCACTACGCCCTGCACCTCGCCGAGCGCGGCTACGTCACCCTGGCCCATGATTATCCCAGCTTCGGCGAATACCCTTACGATTTCAAAAAAAGTCCCTTCGACAGCGGTACCATGAAGGCCATCTGGAACAACATGTGCGCCATCGACCTGCTCCGATCTCTGCCGGAAGTGGACCGCGAGCGCATCGGCTGCATCGGCCATTCGCTGGGCGGGCATAACACCATGTTCACCGCCGTATTCGATCTGCGCATCAAGGCCCTGGTGTCCAACTGCGGTTTCAACGCCTTTCCCAAGTATTTCGGCGGCAAGCTCAAAGGCTGGTCCAGCGACCGCTACATGCCGAAGATTTTTTCGATCTACGAAGCCAAGCCGGAGAAGATGCCTTTCGATTTTCCCGAGATCGTCGCCGCCTTCGCGCCGCGGCCGTTCCTGGCCAGCGCCCCCTTGCGCGACGGCAACTTCGAGGTGAGCGGCGTCAAGGATTGCATCACCGCCGCCCTGCCGGTCTACGAATTGCTCGGGGCCAAGGACCGCCTGGCCGCCAATTATCCGGATTGCGCCCACGATTTCCCAGCCGACGTCCGCAAGGTTGCGTATGAGTTTCTGGATCGCTGGTTGAAGTAATCAAGGGTTGACAGGGCAGTCTGCCGGGGTCACGATATAATCATGAACGAAAAGCACGACGGCAGCCGGCTCGAAGAAACCGCGGTTCTATTGCAGCAGGCGATGGCCAACCTTCTGCAAAATCAGACGTTGTTTCTACAAAATCTCGCGCGCATGGATCAGAAATTTGCCGACATCGATCGGCGTTTTGCCGACATCGATCGGCGTTTTGCCGACATCGATCGGCGTTTTGAACGAATCGAATCGCTATTGGTGCAGAAGTTCGCGGAGTTGCCCGAAAAAGTTTTCGGCTTCGCCCAAGCCGCCCAGAAACAAGCGCCGTAATAAGCGGCAAGATTTGCTGAAATCATTTTTGTGCCGCGCTAAGATTGCTCGCTCGTCGCCGGGCGCCGTCTTGAATCTGACCATCGATGTCTAGTCCCGCCGCCTCGCTCCACGCATTCAGTAAGCGGCGGAACATCGGTCCCGGCTGGCCGGTGTTGATCGGCACGCCGTTGATCTTCGTCACCGGCATCACGCAGTACGGCGTCGAGGTGAGTAGCGCTTCCTCAGCGTTCATGATGTTGAAGACCTGAATGTCGCGCTCCACGAAGGGGATTTCCAGCTTCGCTGCCAACTCGATCACCATGGCGCGGCTGATGCCCGGCAGCGTGTTGACGGTGGTCGGCGATACGATGACGCCCCGCTCGACGATCAGGAAATTGGCGCCGCTCGTCTCGGTGACGTTGCCCGACAAGTCCAAAAGCAGCGCCGTCGCCTCGGGATCGACGAGGCGGGCTTCCTGGTCGGCCAGGTAATAGTGCATCCGGCTGCGATATTTCATCTTCGGGTCGTAGCATTGCGGCGGCACGTGGCGGATCGACGGGGTGACCAGGTGCGTTCCGGTCCGCATCTTCTTGGCCCATAGCTCGAACGGCATCGGAAACGTGTGCACGCACACCGTCGGCGTGGTCCGAGCCGCCCGGCCGGCGCTGCCGGCATACGTGGGATATTCGCCGGCCGTGACGAAATGAATCAGGCCCAGCTCATCTTCCGTATGAATCAGCCGGGCATTGTTGGAGACCAGCTCCTCGGAGATTTTGGCCAACTGCGCGTTGGACATGCCGATGTCCATGCGCGTGTAGCGCAGCGAGCGAAACAGCCGGTCGAGATGATCGTGCAAGCGCCACGGTCGGTGGCGAAAGGTTCGCGTCATTTCGGTGACGGTGGCGCCCAGGACGATGCCGGCGTCGAAGATCGCCAGGTGCGCCTGCGACGCGGGTAGCATGTGGCCATTGAGATAGACGAGCGGTTCGGATGTCATTTCTGCGCCTTTGAGAAGCCCAGGGACGGCCGTCCCTGGGCTTTCTAATCTCTATTTTTTTGCCTTTTTCGCCGCGTCCAGCTCCTTGCGCAGCGGCCGATAGCCGTACTCGTTGAGCACGGCGATGACGCCGCGGTCGCTCTGGTCGCGGGCGACTTCGCTGTAGGCGCTCAGGCCATCGTACAGCGCCTCGGTGGCCGCTTCGAGTTGTTCGAGCTGCGTCTTGGCGTCGCCTTTGGCCTTGGCCTGACCCGCCAGGCGCAGCGCCTCGAGGCTGGTCATGTAGAAAAACGCGAACTCGAGCCGCTTGGCATAGTAGACCATGTACGGCCGGGCCTTGACGCCGTCGCGGGCGCGGGTGTTGGCGCGGTAGACCTCGTCCATGGCGCCGGCGTACAGATCGCGCACGGTCTTCCACCACGGCGGCAACGGATTGGCGTTGTAGTGCCGCATCACCATCCCCGGCACCGGAAACGTGAAACCCAGGTCGTTCCGATCGATGGTCTCGGTCGCCTTTTCAATCATGTCGAGTGCCTTGATCAAACGCTGCGATACGCCTGGGCCGCAGATCGGATCGATCAGGTCCTCGTAGGCGGCCTGCGGCGTCAGCTTAGGATCGAAACTGGCGCGGGCGAGATAGTGAACCGTGGGATGCAGATCGCCCGGAATCCAATAGCGCGTGGAAAAACCCTGCCAGCGGTGCTTGTGCAGCTCGCCGACCAGAAGATGCAAGCTGCGTGTGGCCAGCTGGGGCAGAACGCCCACATTATCGTCCGCCAGAGTCAGGATCAGGCTGCTCGGGGTTTTGGTCGGCCGCAGCATGTCCTTGTGGGCGGCCACACGGCGCGCGGTGTAGTCAATGAAATGCAGCGCGCTGGCGCCCTTGGGCAGCACGCGATCGAGGACGGGAAGCAGCGCCGCATCGACCTCGGCAATGGTCACTTCGACTATGCGGCCATCTTTACGCTTCAGCAAGCTTGGATCGTCGAGCAGATTGTGGAAGAAATCGAGCGCCGTGATGTTGCCCTGAAGCGACCGCACGCCCCGATCTCCCGAAGCGGTGAGCGTTCGTTTGCGTGCCGATTCGAGCAACTGCTTGAGGTCGGCCACCTTGCCGACGCCGGTCCGCTCATCGAGCCGCTGCCAGGCCTTGGCGTGATGCTCGATCCAATCGGGAAACTCCGGCAAAGACAGGTACAGCGCATCAATCGTTGGATAGGTGTCCAGGTAAGCCCGGATTTGCGTGGCCGCCAGCTCCTTGAACAAAGGATCGTCCGGCGGTTGCAGCGGTCCCGGGCCGATGGTCAGCTTTTCCAGTCCATGAATCACCTTGGCCTTGGGCAGCACGGCGGCGAATTCCTTGGGAAACTCCAGGGGCGAGATGGCCAGGCCGGCGGTCATGCCCAGGTCGTGGGCCGCGTCGATGATGCCGCGCGCCAGGGTCACGCCGGCCTGGGTCATTTCCTGGTAGGTCGTCTTGCCGTCGAAATCGGGATTGGTGAACTCCCTGGCCCCCTTGAAGGCGCCGCGTCCGGCGGTGTCGCCGCCGACCGGATAACGATAGCCGTACCACAGCAGCCCCGTCTGTTTCTTGACGCCCTTGAACTCGTAATGCGCGAACGGCTGCCAGGGATAGACGGCCAGCATGATGCGGTTGAACTTCAGCTTGGCGAGCTGGCCGAGCAGTTTCTTCTGGTCGGCCAGGCCCCACGACTCCGGGCCGATGGCGAAATCGTTAATGGTCCGCCAGGTGCGCAGGCGCAGCGCCGGTTCCATCACCGCGTCGAAGCCGGTCAGTTTCAGCCGGGGTTGCTCGGCGGGGAACACGTCGCCGTCCAGCAGGTAGCGAACGCCGAAGCGCTGGCCCAATTCGTAGACCGCCCACAAGGTCGCCGCCGGACTGCCGCCGCCGACGAGCAAGGCCTTGGCGCCGCCTTTGTCAACACTGCGCAGCAGATGGCCCTGGTCCGTCAACTTCGGCCAAGTTGAACCCGCTAGTTTTTGCACCGCCGGATTGGTCGCCGGGCTGCCCACCAGAATGAGGTGATCCGCGCCGGCGGGAGTCTTGTCGGTCACGGTGACCTGGGCTTCGAAGAGCTGCTTAAACTGCGCCGCCAGTTCCTTGGCCGCGAATCGTTCCAGGCGCGGCGCTTCGGGGCCGACCACGACGTGGACCTTCGGCCCGCCGGCGTAGAGTGGTGCGTGATACAGAAAGAGGGCAGCAAGCGCGAACAAAGGTCTTTGTAACATGGTTCATGCCTCTGAAAGCCCAGGGACGGCCGTCCCTGGGCTTTCGGCCACCGGCGCCATTTCTCCTCGACGGAAATCCCAAACCCAGGCGCCTTCGTGAATATGATTCAAGATATATCGGTAGGCATTCAACTGGTGTGCGCGGTCCTTCACCGGAACAACTTTGCTCCGAACCGCCCACAACTTCCCGGTCCAGCCGTGATCTTTGCCGCTGAAGTTCGCATGTTTCTTCGCTCTACCCACCCAATCCCGCGGGACCGAGCCCGTCGGCATCTTCGCCAGGATGTGGGCGTGCGTGGTGCTCATGCTGACGCACAACACCTGTGCCCCCAGCGTCTGCAACTTGTCGCGCACGGCGGAACCGATGATCTTTCGCCACTCCATCGATAGAACCACCGGTTCCTGCTTGAGAAGTTCCTGGCTGCGTTTCAGCTTAGAGTCGTACATTCCCGGCGGCGGCGGGTTCTTGTAATCGCCTTCGATGTGTTCGCGATGGTGCCGGGTGCTAAACCCGCGCGGGCTGCCGTAAAGCCAGACGCCGTAGGTGTGGGCGGTGATGTGGAACCATTGCCAGGTATCGTCCATGGTTTTCTCTCTTGATTGAAAGCCCAGGGACGGCCGTCCCTGGGCTTTGCGGACGGCCGTCCCTGGGCTTTGAGCATCAGTTCCCAACGCAAAACAGCCTCTCCTTCGTGCGGATGTAAAGCCGCCCGTCGGCGATGGCCGGTGTAGCCAGGATTTCGCCGTTCATGTCGTTGTTGGCCAGCACGTCCATGTCCGGGCCGTCCTTCAGCACGACGATGAAGCCGTTGCGGCCGGCCATGTAGACCTTGCCGTCGGCGGCGACGGGCGAGGCATAGTAGTCGCCGAAATTGTCGAGCCGTTTCATTTCCCAGATCGCCTTGCCCTTGCCGGCGTCGAAGCAGCTGGCGATGCCGCCGGCCTTCACGACGTAAACGCGCTTGCCCACAACCAACACCGAGGAAAGATTCGACGGCGCTTTGCTGTTCGAGTTCCACAACAGGTGCGTCTTGGTGACGTCGCCGGTGCCGCCGCCCTGGATGGCCTGGATGATCCGGCCGCCGCCGACCATGTTCGAGGGGTGTTGGAAGGCGTCGTCGATTTCGTCGCCCGTGAGGAAACCGTCCTTGTTCTTGTCGGACTGATCGAATTTTTCCCAGAACTCCTTGGGCACCTCGCTCTTGGCCAGCTTGCCGTCCTGGTTGGTGTCGAGCCATTCCATGAGGGCGTACTTGAGGGTGCGGCCCGAATCGCCGTAACTCTGCACGGCAATGTAAACGACGCCGTCCTGGACGACCGGGCTGGTCATGACGGTGCGGAGCAAGGTGTTGCAGGTCCAGACGAGCTTGCCGCTGGCCGGGTCGTAGCCCTGCATCTTGCCGGTGCCGGCGACGACCAGATCGGTGCGGCCCTGGGCCGCGCACAGCACGGGAATCGCGTAACCGGCGAGCATGTCGGGCCGCATCGTCTTCCAGCGCTGCTTGCCGCTGGCGCTATCGACGGCGACCACGTAGGGCAGTAAATCGTCATCCAGGCAGAAGAAGACGGTGTCGCGCCAGACGACCGGGGAATTGCCGGTGCCCCAGTCCATGAGATAGGCGGGCCGGGGCAAGGGATGCCGCCAGACTTCGCGGCCATCCTTCACATCCAGCGCCAGCAGGCCGATGGTGCTGAAGTAGACGTAGACGCGCCGGCCGTCGCACGACGGCGTCGAGGAGGCGTGACTGTTGGGCGGCGTGATGCGCGGCAATTTTCCGGTTTCGAATTCCTTTCTCCAGGCGCGTTGGCCCGTCCGGGCGTCGTGGCACTGGACCACCAACTTCTTCGCGGCAGTCATCTCGGTCGTGTAGACCTTGCCGGCGACCACGACGGGAGAGCTAAGTCCGTCACCGATAGGGATTGACCAGCGGACCTTGTCTTTATGCGAGAACTCGACGGGAAGATTCTTGCTCGCCGACACGCCGCTGCCATTGGGGCCGCGGAATTGCGGCCAGTCGTCGGCGTGCAGCAATGTTGATACCTGAATGGCAACGGCGAAGGCAAACAGGAACACCACGAAAATGCGGCGCATGGGTGAATCCTCAAGGAGGGTGCAATCTCAGCCGTCGGTTAGCCATTGACGCTAAACCGGGGGATAGTTTTCCATGACGCGATATTACCTTGTTCCTTTTGCACTTCAACAATGAAATCGGCCTTTCCGCCGCCCGCGGCGGGGGACCTAGGGGAATCCAGGCTAGGCGTTGTCGCGGAGTTTTCGCCTCCGAGGGGCTGCCACCACTCGCCACTCGATGTCTTTATCCAGGGCGTTGACATAGCGCGAAATCGTTTCGATGCCGGGGTTTGGCACGTGGCCGTTTTCCAGCCGGCTGAGCATGGCTTTGTCCATGCCCGACCTTTGCGACAAGTCGGCCAGGCTGAGCTGGGCTTGTTCGCGCATTTGCCGGAGGCTGCGGACCAACAGCCTCAAATTCAAATAGGCGCCCAGGGGCATGGGCTGTCCGCTCAACTCGCCGCGCGCAAGCAACTCGTCGATGCTGGGCCGGTCCTTAAACGTCTCGCGAATCATCTTGTGGCGCTGCCGGTCTTCAGGAGTCCAGTCTCTTTTCTTTTGCACGCGTTTGATGACCATGATGGGTTCTCCTATTTCCCCTTCGGGGGTGGGACTTCGTAGGCCGTTACCGGAAAGGCGGTCAGGGGGTCGTCCTGAACTTCCTCCCAGATGACGATGATATGTTTGCCGGTACTCGTCCAACCAAAGGTGGCGGGCCGGCCGCTCGAATGGCTTTCCTCGGTAGGGTTCGACGGATCGGACAAGACCTCCTCGACCTCCTCTTTGGTCAGACCGTGCTGAGCGATGTGTTGCACGTTGCCGTCGGGTTCCTCATCCAGGTCCCACCACACACTTTCGATATTGGCCATGGAGGACCTCCGCAGTTGACTAATTATACAACGATGGCCTGACCAAGGCAAGGCAATTACCGTCCGGTGCGGCGGGTGTCACTTTCCAAGCGGTTTTCCTACCGAAGCGATCAAGCTGACCGCCGTATCGTGGAATAGCGCCTCGTTCTGCGTGCGGGTCATGCCCAGGCGCTGGGCCGCCCGGCGCATGGCCCGCAACTGCTCGTAGCGCGTGAACGTCATGCGGCTGTCGCAGTGGGAGAGACCGAGGGTGTGGTTGGTTTCGGACAGATAGGCCCAGGCCCGGCCGTAGGCGATGTACTTGCCGCGCAGGACGCCGACGGGAATGTCGTCGCTGCCGTACATGACGCGATCGGCGCCGACGCCCGTGTAGAGCGCGACCATGGCGTCGGACTCGCAGACGCTCGAAACATCGTACCACACGTTGGCGAGGCCGCGCAGCGCCTGGGCGGCTTCCTCAATGGCCCAGGCGGAATAGCTGCGGGCACAGTGGGCCAGAATCCAGCGGACATTCGGATACTTGTCACACAAGCGCACCATGTCGGCGATATTGCCCGGGTCGGCGATGGCATCGCGCTTGGAAACGTGCATCATGATGAGCAGCCGGCGGCGGTGGGCGACTTCGATGAGGTGCTCCGGCATGAACTCACCAATCCGGCAATTCACCGCGTCGCCGGTCGAAGCATAGAAGCGATAGGGTTTGAAACCGAGGAAGCCGTAGCGGTCGATGTCGGCCTGGGCTTCGTCCGCGGTCGTGCCCGGATGAACGAGCAACAGGCCGGCCGAACGCGGGTCCTTAATGAGCTCCCGCGCGAGAAACGCATTGGAGCCGGCGAAATCGCACGGATGCGGCCAGGGAAAGGGGAACGCCAATCGATGCACTTCGCGGCCCGGCATGAGCTGGGCGTCGCAGGCGTTGGCCAGTTCCCAGGTCGCCTCGGTCCAGTGCGGAATCAACATTTTGCCGAAGGCGCTGCCGTCCTTGTTCGGCTCGAGATTGAACGCCCAGCGATAGATGTGCGTATGGACGTCGAAGACGCGGTGGGGAACGAACTCGTCAAGCTCGTCTTCCCAGATGCGCCGATCCAGATCGGTGATTTCCAATGGCGCGGTCATGTCTTCAGGCCCATTTGTTGGTGCTGCGTTTGCAAAGCCGCCATATAGCGCGCAAAAGCCTCTTCATCGCGCCGGCAACTGACACCCTTGCAGACCATGGCGAACGCCTGCCGCTGGCGATGCCCCGAGCGGTTCGGTTCCGCCCGGTGGATCATCTCACCATGATGCACTACGGCGTCTCCGGGCTGAAGATGGATTTGCACTTCCCGGCTCACATCCTGGGGACCGTAGTCCATGATGCCCTGCGAGAAGCCCAGAACGTTGGAACGACCGTGGGGCCGAATGCCGTGCCGATGTGAACCGGGCACATAACGCAGGCAGCCATTCTCGGCATCGACGGGATCGAGCGCCAGCCAGATGGTCAGGACGTTGGGCGGCTTGAGGTTGAAGTAATAATTGTCCTGGTGCGGCGGCGTCGGCGCTTCCTGGCCGGGCGGCTTGTTGAACCACTCCGGCGCTTGTGCCTGGACGTCTTCGCCGACCAGCGCCCGCGCCAGCGCCAACCAGGCCGGATGGCGCGTATAGCCCTTGAAATACGGGTCGAGATCCA
>CAZFGM010000156.1:0-12443 GCA_964518515.1 uncultured Alcaligenaceae bacterium
TCCTGGAAAATGCGCAGGTGTTCATTTGCTCTACCAACAAACAAGATGCCTACCCGCGGTGACAATGGCTCGGGCCCGGCCGAAGCGCCAGCTGCCGAAGCCATGCATGGCCCAACCCGCAAGCAAGGCAATCGCGATGATCCGGCTATAGTTCCCCGCGGGAACCGACCAGAACCACATCGACTCCGGCCTGACTATCGCGAAACAAATGTATATCAGAAGCCCGCTAAATGGGTTGAACAGCGAGACCAAGGCCCCGCCGTAAGTCAGACCGTAAGTAAACAGAAGGCCTTTATCCATCCCTGCCTGCGCCTTGCGCCCTCCTTCGATAACCGTTTGGAGCCGGATCTTTAAGGCTATTAGCGAAGTTCCGATTCCCCTTTTTCCCCAAACTTAACACCGCTTCGGCAGAATTTCTTGGTACAGCGACATGATCCGGTCAACATGGGCCCGGCCACTGAACCGGCTGAGAACCCAGCTTCTTCCTGCCTCACCCATCTTTCTCCGGGTATCCTCGGATTCGAGCAACTCGATTGCCCGATGGGCGAACTGTTCATGGTCCTCCGGTGGAATGAGGTAGCCCGTTCGGCTATCATCCACAACTTCGTCCAGAGGCCGGATCGCCGATGTGAGAACCGGCACCTGGCAAGCCTGGGCCTCCGCAACGGACAACCCAAACCCTTCCTCCTTACTGGGCAACACAAAAAGATCGCTCATCCGCAGCAGATCCCGGGCCTGTTTGTCGTTGACGAAGCCCCAGAAGCGGGTTTGTCCAGATATCCCCAAATTTCTTGCTAACTGCTCCAGTTCCTTTGCGTAAATCTCGCTTCCGGTCTTTGCACTGCCCACAATATGGAACCGAGCCTTGGGGACGCGCCGAAGGACCCGCTCCGCCATGCGCAGAAAGCAGGCGTGGCCCTTGTGTGGGGCCAAAGCCCCCAAAATAATCACGTCCCGGCCGTCCGGCTTAAGTCCGAGTTGAGTCTTCAATTGGAGCGCGTCCGGGCCAGGGCTGAACCAATCGATATCGATCGGGTTCCAAACTGCCTCGGTCCGAATGGTAGCTTCGTCGCCCAGCGCTCCAACCACCTGGTCTCGCATGAAATTGCTTGGAGTCAGGATCAGTTCAGGCCGATACTTAAGGGACCAGCCAAGGGATTCCGGCGTTTGACCCGGGTGATGAATGTGACAAATGCGAAACAATGAAACCAAACGGGCGGCGGCTGCCGCGACCCGGTAAGTACACGGGTCGTTGGCGTGCAGAAAACGGCAACGATACCGCAAGACTTGAAGGGTCAGCCGGATGGCCATCCCAGGGGCAGACAGGATCCCCCAACGGGCCGGACGCAGGTCCAGGATGAAGTACGGCACTTCAAGGCGGCGAAGTTCTTTCTCCAGCGGCCCTGGCTCTGGAATTACGCTGACCGGCTGGAACCGCGCCCGGTCCAGCCCTTCAAACAAGCGCAACAGGACCTTGTTGCCGCCACCGATAAGCGATGCCGTATGTGTGTAAAGAACACGCATTGGAACGTTCCCCCCGGCCTGGCCGTGATTATCTCAGCGCCCGGCTCCCCTTGGCCACCTGGCCGGCGGCCTGGGGCTGGCCTAAGGCAAGGCGTTCACCTGTCCGTGCCGCCTGCCCACCCCGCCCGGTAACGCCATTCCGCTGGTTCGTGGAAAACGCCGAAGTGTGTGCTCAGGACCTGGTGGCGGACGTGAAAAGTCGTGCCCACCTGGCCACAGTAAAGGTGTTTGAATTGCTCGTCCCAGACCAGGATGTGAATCGCGTAGAGTTCGGAAACTAACTTCAGGGGCGGCGTCAACACCTCCACCTCGCCTTTGCCGCACACCAATGGGAGGCGCAACTCATCCAGCAACGAGTTGTAGTTACAGCACGAGACGTTGTCGGAGCGCTGGAAACAGATTACAAAGTTCGGTTTGGGGACGGGTTCACTTGCCTCAAAGCGCAGGCAGATCCGCATCCGCTCTCCGTAATCGAACACCGTACGCGGTTGCCCCACCTCGTTTAAAAGCTCAAGAGACTTTACGTGGATCGAGTACTTTGACGGGTCCGGGCCGATCCTGGCTTGTGCCCAGGAAAGTGGGCCCAGGCGGTTATCCTTTTCGTATAACTGGATCGCGTCCCCGGGCGCGCCGTCGAAGCAGACGCGCCCCTGGGAGAGGTAGATGGCCCGGTCGCACATTGCCTTGATGGTGAACATGTTGTGGGAGACAACCAGCAGCGTGGAGTTCTGCTCCCGCATGCGCCTCGCGTGTTCCATACACTTACGCTGGAAAGCCAAGTCGCCAACGGCGAGAACCTCGTCGATTAGCAGGATGTCGGGGCAGAGGTGGGCGGCAACGGAGAAGGCGAGGCGCACGTACATGCCGCTTGAATAACGTTTCACCGGAGTGTCGATGAAGCGGGCGATCTCCGCGAACTCGACGATCTCGTCGAAGCGGGTTCGGATCTCGTGGCGAGTCATCCCGAGGATCGCACCATTAAGGAAAATGTTCTCGCGGCCGGAAAGTTCCGGATGGAAGCCGGTACCAACTTCCAGAAGGCTCCCGACCCGCCCCCTCAAGAGGACGCGGCCGCTCGTCGGGTCGGTGATCTTGCTGAGGATTTTGAGCAGTGTGGACTTGCCGGCCCCGTTCCGGCCTATGACGCCGAGCACCTCGCCCCGCTGCACCTGAAAGGAAACGTCGTTCAGGGCGTCCATGCTCCCCGGGCGGGCCTTCGGGGCAGGCCTCGCCCCGATGCGCGCGAGCCGCCGCAGGGTGCTCAGACCGGCCGCGCAGGCCTCCATGATGGTTTCGCGCAGGGTGCGGTAGCCCTGCTCCTTACGCAAGCCAAGGCAGTACGATTTGGAAAGGTTTTCGACACTGATTGCCGGTGCCATAACTCTCGGTCTCCCAAAGGGATTGCGCAACTTCCCAGGCGCTGTTTCGCGGCGCACGCGCGGGGCGGGCGGCCTGGGGCACTCTGTACGGGCAACGTTCAGCGGGCGGACGTTACAGGTCGGCCGCGCAGGCGGTCGAGAAGGGGGCGGAGGACGCGCCAAACAAGCGGACCCATGCGCCGCTTCCAGCGCATCCGTGACCACTCCGGCCGCGAGCGAAATTCGGGGCAGACATTGCCTACGAAGTCGAGGATCGCGTTGCAGCGCGTGACGTCCGCGCCGTCGAAGGCGGCGCTGGCGGCCCAGAAAGCTTCGCCGGCGAGGTTGCGGATCGCCATTTGATGTAACTCGTCGCACCCGGGGATGAGGTGCCCGTAATTCCGAAGCATGAAGTCGAAAGTAGCCTTCCGCTGTCGATAGTCCGGCAGGCCGAGGTAGTTGTAGATCATGTTCTTTCCGTGGTAACGTCTATATGCTTGGAGAGCGTCCACCATGCCAATGGACGTGTGTGCCGCAAAACGGAGGCAAATCTCCAGGTCGGCACTGTGAGGAAGTTCTTTCAGATACCCACCGAGTTTGTGCTGCCAGTCGGTACGGACGGAAATTGTCGGGGCGGGCACTGGGTTACTGCCGGTCGAACAAACAAACCGCAAAAACTCGAGTCCGGCCAGGATCTTCTGGCCATAGCCCTCACAGCGACAGTCCGCATTCGGTAGAGGCTGTCCGTCCTTAAAGATAAGCTGGCGGCCGTACGTCAGCCCCACCTCCGGGTGGGCGTCCATCAGCCGGGCGGCGCGCCACAAGGCCCCGGGAGGCATGACATCATCCGCGGAAAACAGGACTGTATACTTGCCGCTAGCCCAGGAGAAACCCTCATTGTACGTTGCGATGTTCCCCTGGTTCACCGCATGGCGGCGGTATTCGACTCGCCGGTCTGTCCGGACCAGTTCGGTGGCAATCTCGGGCGTGTGGTCGGGTGAAGCGTCGTCCAAGATGAGGACGCGCACCTCGACCCGCTGCTGGCCGAGGACGCTCTCCACGCACTGCCGCAAGAAGTGGCCGTACTTGTAGCACGGGATGATGACATCGACTTGACTCATGCTCCCTACTCCGCCGTGACGCAACTCCCATGGTTCAGAGGCCTACCCCGCAAGAAGCGACGGTTGCCGGGCGGGCAAGACGGCCGCCCACGGGCACCAGTCCAGAGGGTTCTCGGGGGTGACATCGCTCCGGACCAGGATGCGTTGGACCTCGCCGAGGAACATGATGTGCGTGCCCAGCCGCACCTCGTCCACGATCGCGCACTCGAACTGAACAGGAAGTTCCGCCAAGATTGGCCCGTATTCCCCGGCTAACGCCCCAAGGCCGGCATTCGCAACCTTGTCCGGATCCTGGGCGAAGGAAACGTTTCCGGCATACTTCATGGCGTTGATGATGCGGTCGTGAATGACGGGTACGCCGCAAACAAATTTGCCGTTTCGCCGCAGCATTTCCAGGCTCGCGCGCGGCGCGTAGCGCTCGTTGATGGCGGCGTAGGAAACACACGGAGCGACGATCAGAGGATGCCGGCTGACAATGGTCGTTGAGCCGCACGGCATCAGGTTCGGTCGGCCGTCCGGGGCCCAGGTCGTGATCATCCCTGCCGACGACGGGAAGAAACAGGGCCAGCGCGCGCGGTCGTTATCCACCTCAACCTGGTCTTGCGGCAAAGGTGGGAGGTGTTTGATGGCCATCCCATTCTCGACAGCGTCATACTCGAACGCAATGGTCCCAGGGGAGGGGAAAGCGTAATGCGGTGTGTAACCCTTCTGATAGCGGAGCGTGGACGCCCCGGTGCCGTTGTCGACGGTGTCCCTCGGTGCCGGTTCCAGGCGCGGCTCCCAGGCGGGGAGGCTGCGCCAATGGATGCGGCTGTGGCCGTGAGCGATGTCCAGGCGCAACTGGATTGCGTTGATCTCCAGGAAATAGATGCGGTGACTACCCACGTCTTTCCAGGCGGATTCGTAAACTACGTTGCCCTCGAAATCCTTGCCGGGGCGCACCAGCTTCGCCTCGTAGACCATGTAGGCCGTTTCCAAGACCGGGGAGTCGTTCGTCACAGCTTTTCGTGTCCGCAAACCGGTGTTGGCGAGGCGGCAGTGCGAGCCATCATCTTGGGTTCCGGCGATGACACCCATCACCTGGTCGAGTTCCGCCCCCGGTGGCAAGAATTGGACGGCGACAGTGCCGCCCCGTTCGAGGGTCTCCATGAACATCCGGCGGACGTGGTGGCGCGTCGATAGTGGCTGCGTGCAGAAACTCAAGGCGATGACGTAGGGGAACCGGTTGACGATCGAGGCCCCAACCACTTTTTCAAGTGCAACAAAAGTCCCGTCTGAGGTGGTTACGAGGCAGATCGGCGAAGGGAAGAAGCCGGGCCAGCGGCTATCGACGGCCAGCTCTGTCGCGCTTTCGGGCATTTTCCTTTGAAAGAAACTCATCCCCGGGACTTGTTGCCAGCGCGGGTCGTCCGCTAAGTCCTCACGAGGCCAGCAGTACCGATAAGGTTGCAAGGCATCAGAAAGCATGACGGCGTTCCACCTGATAAGGAAGGGATTTCAAAAGGTTGAGGAGGAAAACGATCTGGCGGGATTAGGTCCCGCATTTCTCGGCCGGCGGAGTTACCCGAGACTGGCCGGCTGCCGCCCCCGGCCTGGAGACGGTTGCCGGGCATAACGGCCGGGCGGGGTTGCCGACCACCGTGACCCGCGCGGGAACGTTGCGGGTGACTACAGCTCCCATCCCAACCAGGGCCTGCTCTTCGATTTGAAGCATTTGGCGGACTACCGCCCCGGCCCCGATGTAACAATTCCGGCCGACATTCACGAACCCGCTGAGGATTGCGGCCGGCGCGAGGATGGTGTAATCGTCGATGGTGGCGTTGTGGCCGATAATACAGCCGGGGCCCAAGGAGACCTGGTTGCCGATGTTAACGCCTCCCGCCACGGACACGCCGAAATTGACGTACACGCCACGGCCGAGGCTGGCACGGGAGGATACGCTTGCGGCCGGATGCACGAGCGTGGCAAACCTATCCAGGCCAAGGCCCGTAGAGGCGAGGATTTCCTCCATGCGGTGGAAGCTCTTCTCGTTTCGGATGGCACTGATAAAAAAGCAACCCTGGTTTTGAATGCCATCCTTGAGAGCGCCGAGCACTGGAAATCCGAGATAGTCGCTGCCGCGCCGCCGAGCGTCGTCCAGGAAGCCGACAACTTCCCAGCCAGGCGAAGCGGTGTTGATCGCCTCGACGATGTCGAGGACGTCATAGGCATTGCCGCCGGTTCCCAGGATGATGAGGGGTCGGGTCATTACAGTTTCAGCCGGCTTTGGCCATCTTCGCCACGCGGCGCAAGCAGCCGATCACGCGGGCTTGCTCTTCGGCAGTCAGGGCGTCGTACAGGGGCAACAGGACCACGGCGTCGCGCGCTGCTTCCGAGTGGGTCAGGGCGAAGCCCTGCTGGCCAAGGTAGGCCGCTTCCTGGTGGGCATTCATGACGCCGCGGCGGGTGCTGATGTTTTCGCTGAGCAGCACTTGCATCAGCTCGTCGCGGCTCAAGGGGTACTCGTGGGTCACGCGCACGGCGTAGGACTGGAAGTTCGGCCGGGCGTAATCCGGGACGACCGGCGGCTCGAGTCCGCGGATGGTGGCCAGCGCCTTGGTGTAGGCCTCGGCCAATTCGATGCGCCGGGCCAGGATGGCCGGCAGCCGCTTCAGCTGTACCCGGCCGACCGCCGCCTGGATGTCGGTCATGCGGTAGTTGAAGCCGACCTCCGGGTATTCCTCGAAAACGACTTTCCGGGCCGAATGGCGCACCGTGTCGGGCACGCTCATGGCGTGTTGGCGGAGCAGGCGGAACTTGCGATCCAGCTCCGGGTCGCGGGTGGTGAGCATGCCGCCGTCGCCGGTGGTGATGACCTTGCGTGGGTGGAAGGAGAAACAGGCGACGGTGCCGTGGGGTTTGCCGATCCGCTCCCAGCCGTCGCCTATGCGGATTTCGCTGCCGATGGCACAGGCCGCGTCTTCGACCACGGGCAGTCCGTGCTGCTG
Organism: uncultured Alcaligenaceae bacterium; assembly: GCA_964518515.1. GTDB lineage: Bacteria > Planctomycetota > Planctomycetia > Gemmatales > Gemmataceae > CAZFGM01. Next base: position 6,991 of record CAZFGM010000156.1, read on the forward strand.
GGCGACGCCCAGGATTGCCTCCAGGTCGCAGGGCAATCCCATCTGATGTACCGGCATGATTGCCCGGGTCCGCGGTGAAATGGCGGCTTCCAGCTTGGCCGGATTCATGTTGTAGGTGCGCGGGTCGATGTCCACGAACACCGGCGTCGCCCCACAGTAGCGGATGGCGTTGGCGGTGGCGATGAACGAATGGCTGACGGTGATGACTTCATCGCCCGGGCCGACGCCCAGGACGTGCAGGGCCAGGTGCAGGGCGGTCGTGCAGCTGGAGACGGCACAGGCGTGCGGGGCGCCGACGTAGGCGGCGAACCCTTGCTCGAAGGCGGCCACTTGCGGCCCCTGCGTGACCCAGCCGGAAAGGATGGCCTCGCGGGCGGCCGCGGCTTCTTCTTCACCCAGCGTTGGTTTGGCTATTGGAATCATATCTGCCATTCAATAAGACATTACCTGGTAAGAACTTATAGAGGACCAGTTGACCCGTTTGTAATCGGGATATTAAAATAGCACTTATGTCAAAGACACTCAATCGGGGTCGCCTCCCCGTGTGCGCGAATGTGACGCGAGTGGCACTTTCTCATCTCCAAGGTGGTGAACAAATTACTGTGGTTGACAGTTTCCGCCCCAAGCTTTCCGGTTCGCCGGCGGGTACCGTGTGGAGTTTTGAGACTTTGACCACCATTTTTTACCTTTCCCCTTTCCTTGAAAGGCCTTATGTGGACAACCAAAATGGCCAGAATTTTGAGACTTTGGCCCCTCGCCCCCCCTTGTCAGGCGGCGGCGACTTCCGCTTTGACCATGCCGGCCTTGCGCCATTCTGCCAGGCGACGGAGGCCCTCCTGCAAAGGTATTTCGGCCACGAAGCCCAGTTCGTCGCGGGCCCGTGTGGTATCGGCCAGGCGGCGCGGCACCGGATTGACCTTGCGCGGCGGGTGAAATTCGGGGGCCAGGTGATTGGCCCCCGTCACCGCCTGCAGGGCATGCCAGAGTTCCAGCAGGCTCGTTTCCCGGCCGCTGGCCACGTTGTAGACGCTGTCCACGTGCGGCGACGTCATGGCCAGGAGGTTGGCGCGGGCGATGTCGGAAACGTAGATGAAGTCCATGCTGGCCGAGCCGTCGCCATGAATCTGCGGCCGGATGCCGCGGTCGATGCAGTCGAGCCAGCGGATGAAGACTTCGGTGTAGGCGCCGGTCACATCCATGCGCGGGCCGTAGACGTTGAAATAACGGAGGCCGACGCTTGGCAGGCCGCTCATGTCGCAAAAGTGGCGGGCGATCCCCTCGTCCATCAGTTTGGCCGCGCCATACAGCGTCCGGTTGTTGTAGGGGTGGTGCTTTTCATCGATGGGGAAGACTTCCGCCCCGCCGTAGACGGAAGCACTGGAGGCGAAAACGATCTTCCGGACCTTCGCCTCGGCCGCCGCCTCGAAGACGTTGAAAGTGCCTCCGACCAGAACTTCCATGCATTCGCGCGGCCGCTCGGCGCAGAGGGTGATGCGAATGGCCGCCTGGTGGAAGACGTAGTGGCAGCCCTGCACCGCGCGGCGGACGGTGGCGGCGTCGCGCACATCGCCGTCGAGAAAGGTGATCGGCCGGCGCGCCATTGCTCCGGCCAGGTTGGCGCGTCTGCCGCGGACCAGATTGTCCAGCACGCGGATTTCGCCCGCTCCGGCGTCTACCAGCTGATCGACGATGTGCGAGCCGATCAGGCCCGCGCCGCCGGTCACCAGTACGGTCGTTCCTTTAAGACTTGATTTCATTGCCATTCGACCTCTTTTAGGACTTCGGTCAGCGCCTCACACACACGGTCGTGCTGCTGGATGGTCATCTCGGGGAACAGCGGCAAGGTCAGGCAATCGCGGCCGATGCGCTCCGCTACGGGGAAGTCGCCCTGGCGGTGGCCCAGGTGCTCATAAGCCTTTTGCAGATGGAGGGGGATCGGGTAGTGCAGTCCGGTCTGGATGCCGCGGGCTTCGAGTGCGGCCCGGACCTTGTCGCGTTGCGGGTGCAGACCGACAAACAGGTGCCAGACGTGCCGGCGGTCCGGTGCCAGGCGCGGCAGCACCAGCGGCAGGCCGGCCAGCCGCTTCTGATAGCGCTCGGCCAAGAAAATGCGACCCTCGGTCCAGCGTTCCAGGTGCTTGAGCTTGATTTCCAGGATCGCCCCCTGGAAGCCGTCCATGCGGTAGTTGAAGCCGATCTCGTTGTGGTGGTAGCGCTTTTCCTGGGCGTGGTCGCGGAGGGCCCGCATCCGGACGGCGATCTGGTCGTCGTTGGTGACGACGGCCCCGCCCTCACCGTAGGCGCCCAGGTTCTTGCCCGGGTAGAAGCTGAAGCAACCACACAGCCCCAGGGCGCCGACCGGCTGGCCGCGATATTGCGCCCCGTGTGCCTGGGCGGCGTCCTCGATTACCGGAATGCCGTGCTTGCGGCCGATTTCCAGCAGCGGGCCGAGGTCGGCCGGCTGTCCATAGAGGTGAACGGGGAGGATCGCTTTTGTCCGCGCGGTGATCTTCGCCTCGACCAGGGCCGGGTCCATGGTGTAAGTCACCGGGTCCACATCAACGAAAATCGGCCGCGCCCCGAGATAGCTCACGCCCCAGGAAGTGGCGATGAACGTCATGGGGACGGTGATGACCTCGTCACCGGGACCGACGCCGGCACACAACAGGGCCAGGTGCAGGGCCGACGTGCCGGAGTTGACGGCCACGCAATGCTTGGCCCCGACGTAGGCCGCGAAGGCTTGCTCGAAATCAACGACCCGCGGCCCCTGGCAGAAGGCACAACTCTCGGCGGTCTGGTCGAGGGCCTGCAGGATCTCCTGGCGGAGGCGGGTGTACTGCAGCCGCAAGTCCACGAGCGGTACGATGGTCCGCGGTGGCGGGGTGACGATGGTAGGTTGGTCGGCCTGAAGGGTTGTCAAGCTACTCTCCGGTGTCGGCGGCTTTGGTAGGTCAGGCTTTCCAGCCTGACCCAAAGCGATCAAAGTCAGCCTGGAAAGGCTGACCTACAGTTGCGTGGTAAAGCCGGTGTTCGCGCGTGATCTCAAGAAGCGGGCCGGGCAGCCGGCGACCACGGCGTTGGCGGGTACATCTTTGGTCACCACGGCGCCGGCCCCGACCAGAGCGCCCGCGCCGATGGTCACGCCGGCCAGCACCACGGCGCCGCTGCCGATCGAGGCGCCGCGACAGATGCGGGTGGGAAGCACTTGCCAGTCCGCTTCGGTCTGCGGCTGGCCGTTGGCCGTGGCACGCGGGTCCAGGTCGTTGATGAAGATCACGCCGTGCCCGACAAATACTTCGTCCTCGATCGTGACGCCTTCACAGATGAAGGTGTGGCTGGAAACTTTGCAGCGGGCGCCGACCGAAGCGTTCTTCTGGATTTCGACGAAGGCGCCGATGCGGCTATCATCGCCGATGCGGCAACCGTACAAATTAACGAAGCAATGCACGCTCACGTTCTTCCCCAGGCGAACGTCCGGGGAGATGCGCAGGCCATTGGCCGGGTCGGCACGCGGATGCATGACCGTTTCCATTGATGTATCCTCCGTTGGCCAGGACGACGCGGCCGCCCTGGGCGCGAATGCTCCGTGTGGCCGCCTCCAGAACGCGAACCACCCGTAACCCCAGGTGACCGTCAGAAAGGGGCTGTTGGCCGTCGCGGATGCATTCTGCGAAATGGCGCACCACACCCTGGAGCGCTTCCCCGGATTCGATGAAGGGGCTCCAGATGTCTCCACTCCGATAGCTCACCAGGACCTTGTGCCACTGTTCGACGTTTTCACCGATTTCAATACCACGGTCGTACACCTTGACCGGCTCGGTGGTGTTCAACTCGTTGAAGATCAGGCTCTTGCGCGACCCGGCGAAGATCATCTGCCGGATTTTCACGGGCGAGAGCCAGTTGACGTGGAAGGTAGCCAGCATCCGGTCGGCATAGTCCACGTTGACATAGGCGATGTCTTCGAGGTTGGAATTGGCATGGCCGCACCCCCAGGCGGAAACGCTGCGCGACTCGCAGCCGAGCACGTAATCGGCGATGGCCAGGTCATGGGGAGCGAGATCCCAGATCACGTTGACGTCGTGCTGGAACAGCCCCAGATTGATCCGAATACTGTCGATGTAGTAGAGATCGCCCAACTCCCCGGAGTCCACCAACTCCTTGATCCTGCGGACCGCGTTACTGAAGAGATAGGTGTGATCGACCATGAGGACGCGCTGCTGCCGCTCGGCCAGATCGATCATCGCTTGGGCTTCCTGGACGGTGGCCGCCAGGGGTTTTTCGACGAGCACGTGCAGCCCCGCCTCGAGACACCGTGACGCCAGGGGAAAGTGGGTGGACACCGGCGTGGCGATGGCCACCGCCTGGAGGGGCAGTTCCAGAAGCTTGTCCAGCGAATCCACAAAAGTCCAATGGCTGTGGGTCCGGCGAATCGCTTCCAGCCGGGCCGAGTTGGCATCGCAAACGGCCGCGACCTGAGTCAGCGGGCAGGCGGAGAAGTTCCGGATGAGGTTCGGGCCCCAGTAGCCGGCGCCGATGATACCGACGGGAATCGTCGTCATGGGAAAATTACCCAAGTGCGTCAAAGGGTGAAAATTCAGACGGGAGGCTAAAGTGCCGCTCGGCGCGGACTCCGTCCCCGTCGGTGCGCCCCGACAGGTTCCAAGAGAGCCTCCTAGTGTCCCATTAAACTTCGATTGACGGGTGGTTTGTAGCCGCAGGCTTTAGCCTGCGTTGAACCGCCCGCCACATCGCAGGCTAAAGCCTGCGGTCATCCCACGTTTTCGGACCCGTCATTCGAAGATTAACGGAACACTAGGGACAAGCGGCCTCGCTTGTCGCTTCATCAAAAAGGCAGCCGGGTTACTGGGGGGAAAGGGAAGGTGCAGGGAGACACGCAGACTCTGCGGGAGGCAGGCCTTGTGCTCTGTGGCTGGTTGGGCACCATCCGTTTCCGACCCAGGCCGGGCCTTCTACGGAACGATTGGTTTGGAGGGAGAGCAAACGCTGTGCCCGCTGGCCGACTTTTCGGGATGGCCGAGGAGCTTGGACGGAAGTGGAAATGTCGAAAGGTCTTGCGGACAGGATAAACTCGGTGCGAAGTGCGGTCGGAAGGGCCTAGCCCGGCGCCGATTGTTTACAAACCAAGAAGTGTGTCAACGGGGGTTGACACTTTCTTGTCCCTTCTCTTACTCCTGCTCCTTATCCGGCTCAGCGAACGAAAAAATCGAGAAGGAGGTCGAGAAAGAGAAGGAGAAGGACAAAAAAACCGGAGCCGCCGTTAGCGCTCGACTCTCGGCGCTCCGCTGGACTTAGCCCGTCAGTGGTCTGCGGCGGTAAGACTCGGCGGACTCGCCGACCCAGGTGGTGGCGAGCAGCTCGGCGCGGGAATGGACTCCCACGGCGTGATAAATTCGCTTGGCGTGGGCGTGTACCGTGTGGCGGCTGAGGTGCAG
>CAZFGM010000157.1:0-12430 GCA_964518515.1 uncultured Alcaligenaceae bacterium
GAGATCACCTACACACGAAAAAAGTAATCCTAATCAAGCCCCGGGCCAGAGAGCCACCGGGTTTGACCAGAAGAACACGAACGCCCGGTTCCCAGAACCGGGCGTTGGTGTTTCTTTGGAGGAAGGCCCGTGGTTAGGTTAGTAGCGGATGGTGCGGTGGCCGTAGGGGGTCGGGACGTGGATGTGGCCGTGGCTGTGGCCGCCGCGACCCGGGGTCCAGTGGTTGTATTCGGGATGCACGATCGGCCGGGAATAGGAATTGTATCCGCCGTAGCCATACCCGTTCCCGTAACCGTAGCCATTGCCGTAACCGTAGCCATTGCCGTAACCGTAGCCGGGATCGCAATAGCCGCTGTCATAGCCATTGCCGTAGCCGTTGCCATAGCGGGAGCCGTAGTAGCCGGAGCCGCCCTGATAGTAACTGAAACCGCCGCGGCCCCAATTCACACTGACGCCGAACGGCGACTGCGCCTGGCTAGTACTGGGAGTGGCCAGGGTCAAACCGGCCGTGGACAGGCCAAGGACCGCCAGAGAAAACAACTTGTTCATGGAATGCCTCCTGAAGATGTTAGTTTCGAAGCCTGAGGCTTTGCCTCTCACTATTAGAACGCGGGACGGTCACGGACTTGCGCCGAGTTCAAAGGGGATAAGCTTCCCTATTTCTTGTCCTTGTTCAGCGCCCGCGCCTGGGTCAAGTTTCTGGTGGCCACAAAGTTGTCAGGCAATTCCACCAGGGCGGCCTGGTAATATTTGACGGCCTCGCCGTAACGCTTGGCGTTCATGGCGGTCTGGCCGTTGGCCATGGCTTCGGCGTAGCGGTCCTGGCTGGCGACTTTCGGAGCATTGGGGTGCTTGGGCATGAGCTTGAGGGCTTGCCCGAACGCCTTGATGGCGTCGCCGTAGCGAAACAGGGTGAGGGCGCGCTTGCCATCGGCGTCCAGCCTGTCAAATTCTTTGGCGTTGCGGTTATCGATATCGACGCGGCGTTGGGCCTCGGCCAGGGCATCGCGGGCGCTGGGGTCGGCGGGCCAGGCCTTGAGGGCTTCGGCAAAGAACCCAAAGGCGTCGAGGTTGCGGCCCTCTTTGAGGGCGAAGTTGCCGCGCTTCATGGCCAGGACGTAAATCCGCCGATTTTCCTGCAAGCGCTCGGCGTCGCGCAAAAGCTGGAGCGCCCGCTCGTCGCTGGGAAACAGGCGATTCACCTCGCGGAAATGGTCGATAGCGTCGCGGTAGCGCAAATCGCGCAAGGCGTCGGTGCCGAGAGTCATGAGGCGGTTATAGTGGATCTCGGCGATCTTGCGGCCTTGCTCGGCTTCAGCCAGGCCGCGCGCGGCCGCCTGGTCCTTGGGGAACAATTTCAAGATCTGCTTGTAATTCAGCTCGGCCTCGGCAAAGCGCTGATTGCGCATGGCGGCGCCGGCCAAGTCGCTCAGGCGATTGTATTCCTTGAGCTTTTGTTCCTTGTCGGCAGCGGCGCCCAGCTTGCCCTCGGCCTGCTGATAAAGGTTGGCGGCTTGCGGGCTGAATGGAAAGATTTTCTGGGCGGCGGCGAATTCGCGAATGGCCCCGGCGTAGTCGCCGGCGTTCAGGGCGGCCCGGCCGGCGGCGATGTGGCTGTCGAACCTGGCCGACTTCTTCTGTTCGTCCTGGTCCTTGTCGAGAGCCGTCTGGGCATCGCCAAGTCCTTTGACGGCCAGGGCGCTGTCTGGCACGCGCAGTAGAGCCAGCTTGTAAATCTCGATGGCCGTGGTCCATTGCTTTTTCGTCATGGCGTCCTGGGCCTGGCTCAAATATTTGGCCAAATCTTCCTTCTTCTTCTGGTCATCGCCCTTGGATTTGGCTTGGGCGGCGAGGAGATCGCGGGCATCTTTCAGTTTCTGGGCCGCGATTTTTCGCCCGGGGAACAATTCCCTAGCCGCCTCGAAGGCGGCCGCGGCCTCAGCCGCCTTTTTCTCCGCCAAGGCGGTGCGGCCTTTCTCCATCAACTGGTCGAACCGATCCTGGTTTTCTGCCTCCTTGGCCTGCTTTTCCCGGTCCGCTTTTTCCTTGTCGGCTTTTTCCTTGGCCAAGCGTTCAAGGTCGGTCTTTTCCTTGGCTAGCCGGTCGAGTTCGGCCTTTTCCTTGGCCAGGCGGTCATTGTCTTGCTTTTCCTTTTCCAGGCGATCCTGCTCCTGCTTGGCTTTATCGTCGGTGCTGGCGGAATCCTTGTTCTTGACTAGAGGATCGGGTTTTTCCTCGGGCCTGCCGCCGGTAAGGAGAATGGCGGCGGTAATGCCGGTCCCCAGCAGTAAAACACCGCCGATGCCGAGGGCCAACCAGAGGGAGCGGCGCGACGGTACGGCGCGGGGCACGGGCCTGGCCGGGTTTTGGAAGGGGATCGCGGGCGCGGCGGTCGGCGGCGACCCGGCCTTGACGTTGGGGCCGATGACAAACGATTGTCCACATTGCGGGCATTTTATTTTACTGGAAGCGGAAGGGAGCTTGGCGATTTTCAACCGCGCCGAGCAGCCCGGGCAAGCAATCACAGACGCCATGATTAGGTCCTGCCTGGAGGATGGGAATGAACGTACAGGTCCCACGCTCTTATTCTAGGGTAGTCTGGCCAATGGTGCGAACAAAAAATGTTATCTCCAAGGCACGAACGCAGGAAAGAGAAGACCTTGCGCCTTGGGAAACATTGTTCCACTGTCGGTCGGAAGTACGACACGATCTGTAAGTAACGGCCTCTGTGCCGTTCCGGTGGGACGGGATCTCGGCAAATCCAGGGAACGCCACTTGGCAAACGTGTCGGACTTGAGAGTTATTCCTTTCCGCAGTGGGAAAAGCCGGTTATGATACATTCTGATCTGCTTGCGAGAATGGAACCATGTGGAAAAAGCTCCCTGTTTGGCTGATGTGGGTTTTGGCCGTGACCAGTCCGGCCCATGCGGGCGAGTTTTCCCAGGAGAAAAAAAACCACTGGGCCTGGAAGCCGCCGCTCCGGCCGGTTCCGCCTTCGGTCCAGGACAAAGGGTGGATGCAAAACCCCATCGACGCGTTCATTCTCGCCCGGCTCGAGGCGGCAGGGGTGACCCCAGCGGAGCCGGCCGCGCGCGAACAACTCTTGCGCCGCCTGACCTTCGACCTGATCGGCCTGCCGCCGACGCCCGCGGAAAGCGACGCGTTCGTCCAGGATTCCTCCGGCCGCGCCTGGGACAAGGTCGTCCAACGGCTCCTCGCTTCGCCGCATTACGGCGAGCGCTGGGGCCGGCATTGGCTCGACCTGGCGCGCTACGCCGAAACCAACGGCTTCGAGCACGACGAGGTCCGCCCTGAAGCCTGGCGCTACCGCGATTACGTCATTCGCGCGTTCAACAGCAATAAACCCTACGATCGCTTCGTAAAAGAGCAGATCGCCGGCGATGAGCTTTATCCCGACGAACCCGACGCCCTCATCGCCACCGGCTTCAACCTGCTCGGTCCGGACATGACCGACGCGGCCAACCAGGCCCGGCGGCGGCAGAACACCCTCGACGATATGACCGATACCGTCGGTCTGGCGTTTCTCGGCCTGACCGTGGGCTGCGCCCGCTGCCACGATCACAAGTTTGAGCCGATTCCGCAAAGGGATTATTACCGGTTGCAGTCGTTTTTCGCCCCGGCCCTGTTCCGCAAGGATGTGCCCATTGCCGCGAAAGATTTACGGTTGGCTCACGACCGGCAGATGCAAAAATACACCGCGCTCAGTCAACCGGTGAAGGAAGCTCTGGCCGCTCTTGAAGAACCTTATCGGAAAAAACTGCGCGGAGTCCGTTTGAGCCGATTGGCCGACGAAGCGCGCGCCGCCCATCTCACCCCGGCCGACAAGCGAGCCCCGGCCCAGAAGGAATTGGTGGAAAAGACCAAACGCTTGTTGACGGTGCCGGCCAAGGAAATCGCTGCCGCCATGAGTGCCGCGGACAAGGTCCGCCAGCAGAAACTTCAACAAGAACTGCGGAAATTCGACCAACACCTGCCGCCTCCGCTGCCCGTAGCCATGGCCTTACAAGATGCCAGCGCAATTTCCCCCTCGACTTACCTGCTCAAGCGTGGCGAATGGACCAATCCCGGCGAAGAGGTCCAACCCGGCTGGCTGGCCGTGCTGTCGGCTGGCCTGAAGCCGATGCCGGCCCGGGTGCAGCCGTTTGGTGACCGATCCACCGGACGGCGCGCGGCCCTGGCCAAGTGGCTGACCCATCCGGAGAACCCGCTCACCGCCCGCGTCCTGGTCAATCGGCTGTGGCAGCAACATTTCGGCCGCGGCCTCGTGGCCACCGCCAGCGACTTCGGCGTCCGCGGCGAACGGCCCAGCCATCCCGAGCTGCTTGACTGGCTGGCCACCGAATTCGTCCACAGTGGCTGGGACATCAAGCACATGCACCGGCTCATGCTGACGTCGGCGACGTATCAACAGGCGATACGCGCTAAGCGGCAAGCGGCGGAAAAGGATACCGACAACCATCTCTTCAGCCGCATGAATCGCCTGCGTTTGGAAGGCGAGATCATCCGCGACAGCCTGCTGGCGGTGAGCGGCCGGCTGAACCCGGTGTTGGGCGGCCCCGGCGTGTTTCCGCCGATTCCCGCGGAAGCGGGCCAGGGGGCCAAGACCTGGGTTGCCAGCCCCGATCCGGCCGACCACGTGCGCCGCAGCGTCTACATCTTCGCCCGCCGCAATCTGCGCTTTCCCTTCCTGGAAGCCTTTGATTTACCGGACAGCAACCTGAGCTGCCCGAAGCGGGAACAGAGCACGACGGCGCCGCAAGCGTTGGCCTTGCTCAACTCCGCGGACGTGGCCGTCGCCGCCAAAGCCCTGGCCGCGCGCCTCGAGCGCGAAACCGCGCTGGGGGACGAGCGCATCACCCTGGCCTACCGCTTGACCCTGGGCCGGCAGCCGACCGCCAGCGAATTCCGCCTGGCCCGCCAGTTTCTGACAGAATCCCCCTTGAGTGAATTGTGCCGGGCGCTGTTCAATATCAATGAGTTTGTGTACCTGGACTAATGGATTTTGGTAGGACGGATTTCCAATCCGTCCGGGTCGGAGGACGGATTGGAAATCCGTCCTACATCTTTGCAGAATTCTCGCCGGTCATAAAAAGATCGGGGAAGACGGATCGATACTCACAAAGGAGTCGGGCCATGCCCTCCATGAAAATGCGCGACGTCAAAGTCGGCGAAGCCATTCTCTTCAACAACGAAGTCTGGCTCATCTTCGACCGCCACGAGCAGACGCGCGGCAACCTGCGCACTTACTGGCAAGTCAAGCTCAAGCACCTGGAGCGCGGCAACGTCGTCGAGCAGCGCTTTTCCCCCGACGTCAACGTGGAAAAAGTCATCCTCTTCCGCGAAGAGTACGAATACCTCTACCGCGACGGCGATACCTTCGTCGTCATGCATCCCGAAACGTATGAGCAAACGCACGTGTCGTGCAAGCTGGTGCCCGAGGAGCAGCACAAGCTCATGGTGCCGAACATGCGCTTGAGCTTGCTGAAAATTGAGGACAAAGTGGTGCAAATGGAGCTGCCGCAGATCGTCGAGGTGGAAGTGACCGACGCGCCCGAGGCGGCCCGCGGCGACACCGCCACCAGCGTGACCAAGCTGGCCACCATCGAAACCGGCGCCCAGGTGCGCGTGCCCGGGCACATCCGCAAGGGGGACCGGATCAAGATTCGCGTCGAGGACGGCGAATTCCGCGGCCGCGCGTAAGAGAGGCATGCCATGCCCAGCCCGTTTCCCGGAATGGACCCCTACCTGGAAGATCCCGCCTTCTGGCCGGATTTTCACTTCACCTTTATCGGGTGCTGGCGTGAAGCCTTGGCGGCGCTCCTTCCGGAACCCTATGAAGCCCGGATCAACGAACGCGTTAACCTGGTGCAAATGTCCCCCGAGGTGATCCAGCTCATCTATCCGGATATTGCCGTGAGCCGTAAACCCACGCCAACCCAGCAACCTGGCGGGGGAGCAGGCACTCTGCTTCTGGAGCCGGTCACCATTCCGAACGAATTCTTGGAGGAAGTCCGCGAAACCCGCATCGAAATCTTGCATCGGCCGGAACGTAGCCTGGTGGGCGTCCTGGAAATGCTTTCGCCCACCAACAAAAGCGGCGATGGCTTTCAGGAGTACCGCGCCAAGCGCAAGGCCATCCTTTTACAGCGGGTCCATCTGGTCGAGTTGGATCTTCTCGTAGGCGGTAACAGGATTCCGCTCCTGGAATCCCTTCCCCGCGGCGACTACTATACCCTGGTAACCCGCAGCGAAACGCCAGCACATTGCCAGGTTTATGCCTGGACTCTTAGGCAACCCTTGCCGACCATTCCCATTCCGTTGCGGGCCCCCGACCCCGATATCCAAGTGGACCTGGGACAGGTTTTCCGGACCGCATTTGAACGGGGCCGTTATTTTGGTTCCCTGCCTTACGGCCAACCTCCCATAACGGCTCTCCAGGACCAAGACAAGAGTTGGGCGGTGGAATTAAGCAGAAAAGTTCCCGGATCATAAACCCTGTGCAGAGGAAGTTGTTCATGCGTTGTCCAGGCCCCAACGGCTTTCTCTCCCAACCGGCATCCCGCCGGGAGTTCTTGTTGCGTGGCGGGGCCGGCTTTGGTTTGATCGCTCTGACGTCGTTGTTAGCAGACCAGGGGCTTATGGCCCAGGAATCCGAGAAGGAAGTCAATCCCCTGGCCCCGCGCCGCCCGCACCATCGCGCCCGCGCCCGGGCGGTCATCTTCCTGTTCATGTCCGGCGGACCCAGCCACGTCGATCTGTTCGATCCCAAGCCGGAGCTGCGGCGGCTGGCCGGCCAACCGTTGCCGCCGTCTTTTGGACGCGTCGCCACCCGCCGCGCCGTCGAGGGCAATCGCCTGATGGCTTCCCCCTGGTCGTTCCGCAAGCATGGCCGGTCCGGTATCGAAATCTCCGAGTTGTTGCCGCACCTGGCCGGGTGCGTCGATGACATTTGCCTGTTGCGCGGCTGCCACGGCGACAGCGTCACGCATCCGGAGTCGGTCTATTTGATGAACACCGGCTCGATCCTGATGGGCCGGCCGAGCCTCGGCGCGTGGTTGGCCTATGGCCTGGGGACGGAAAACCAGAACATGCCGGCCTTTGTCGTGCTGCCCGATCCGCGCGGTTGGGTCAAGGGCGGGGCGCCGGCCTGGGGCAACGGCTTTCTGCCCGCCGCTTTCCAGGGCACCCTCATCACCGGCGGCAATTCGCCCATTCGTTATCTGAATACCCCGCCGGGCATTGACGCCCGCCAGCAGCGGCGCACCCTCGACTTCATCAACCAGCTCAATCAGGAACATCGCCGGCAGCGTGAGGCGGATTCGGAGTTATCGGCCAGAATCGCCGCCTACGAGCTGGCCTTTCGCATGCAGGCCAACGCACCGGAGGTCGTGGACGTCGCTGCCGAAACCGCGGCCACGCGCCGCCTGTACGGCCTCGATCGTTCCGAGACCGCCGAATTCGGCACGCGTTGCCTGCTCGCCCGCCGCATGGTCGAGCGCGGCGTCCGCTTCGTCCAACTTTATTGCGGCGACACCAGCGGCTGGGACGCGCATTCCGACCTGATCGGCAATCATACGCGCCTGTGCGCCCAGAGCGATTTACCCATCGCCGGCTTGCTCAGGGACTTGAAAGGGCGTGGCCTCTTGGAATCGACGTTGGTGATCTGGGGCGGCGAATTTGGACGCACGCCGATGACGGAAGGCGCCACCGGCCGCGACCACAACCCCTACGGCTTCTCCATGTGGCTGGCCGGCGGCGGCGTTAAGGGCGGCCAGGCCCTGGGCAGCACCGACGCCGTCGGTCTGCGCGCCGCCGAAGGCAGTGTCCACGTCCACGATCTGCACGCCACCATTCTCCATCTGCTGGGCCTGAACCATCGCCGCCTGACGTACTTTCACAATGGCCGCAAGGAACGCCTGACCGACAACTTCGGCGAAGTGATCGAGGAGGTGCTGGCGTGAGCGCCGCCGACCGCCAGATGTCCGGCGCCCTGGGGCGAATTCCCAGCGGCCTGTTCATCGTGACCCTCACGCGCGATACCCTCGAGACCGGCATGCTGGCCAGCTGGGTGCAGCAGTGCTCGTTTGACCCGCTAGAGATCAGTCTCGCCCTGCAAAAGGGCCGGGAAATCGCCCCTCTGTTAACGCCCGGCTCGGCCTTCACGCTGAACATTCTCGATGAAAGTCAGACCGACATGATCGGCCACTTTGGCCGCGGCTATGCCCTGACCGAGCCGGCGTTCACCGGCCTGGACGTGATCCGCGGCGAAAGCAACGGCCCCATCCTGAGCGAAGCGCTGGCCTACCTGACCTGTGAAGTGACGGACCGGTTTCCGGCGGGCGATCATGATCTGTTCATCGCCCGAGTGATCGCGGGCCAAGTGCTGGGCGATGGCCATCCCATGGTGCACATCCGCAAGAGCGGGATGCATTATTGATAGTCGAAATCCGATCGCCTAATGGGAGCCCTTGCAACAAGCACAACAGGAAAAGAAATAAAAAAGGAAGAGCTTCCCTTACACGATTTTTCCCTGCCGCAGCTCGCTTGAAGAAATAGCGACTTGAAATTCCCGCCGGGGAATGCCCGTGAACAAATCCCCGTATTCCCCCGGTATCGCTAGATCCGCAACGGCCTGGAACCGGCCGGTTCGATTGGCCCGCCCGGCCACCAGGAAGCGGCATCCGTGTTGGCGAATGGCGGCCAGGCCCTGAAGCATTTCGCTTAGGCCGCCGTAGTAGCGCGGCGCCAGGATGCGTTCGGCGGTGTCCACACCGACCACGAAGATCGCGCCGGGAAAATAGCGGGCCTTGTCGAAAAAAGTCGGCAGCCGGGTTACCCAGACCGCGGCCCGGCCGGTGAACTGGGCCACGCGCCGCAGGGCTTCGTCGGGCGTCAGCATCGGTTTATCCACATTGACGACGCTGAGCTCGAATGCCACCGGTTTTCTCAGCAGGCGCTCCGCGACGGCGGCCAGGCCCCAGTGACCTTCGTGAACGGGATTGAAGGCGCCGGGTAGAAGGACGGGGGTTTCCCCGACCCCCCTAGATTCCCCCTTGCCAAGGGGGGGAATGGGGAGGTGCCAGCGACCGCCTCGATCCACGTACAGGGCCTGGAATTGCCCTCCGAGCAAGCCTTCGAGAAGAGGGAAGATTTCCATGGTTCTTGTGTTTGATAAAATCGCGAGACGCGCCGTGGGATTCACGTCCCCCGCCGCTCCAGGGCGGATCCGGCTCAAACGTTCGTCCAAATTTCCCTGGTTCATCTGCTGCTCAGGATCAGGAATTGGAAATCATCGGCTGACTCCTAACTCCTGATTCCTGACTCCTGATTCCTGATTCCCGACTCCTGTCGGCAGGCCCATCGCCAGGAACAATTCCGCGTCGGCGCTGGCCGACGGGTTCGGCGCGGTGAGCAGTTTTTCCCCGAAAAAAATCGAATTGGCCCCCGCCAGGAAACAGAGGACTTGCAGTTCCCGGCTCATGTGGTCGCGGCCGGCGCTGAGGCGGACCCGCGCCTTGGGAAACGCGATCCGCGCGGTGGCGATGAGACGGACCAGCTGCAAGGAATCCACCGGCGGCGCCTGGTCCAGAGGCGTCCCGGCCATGGGCACCAGACAGTTGATCGGAATGCTCTCGGGCGGAGGATCGAGCTGCGCCAGTTCCACGAGCAGGAGCAAGCGATCTTCCTCGTTTTCGCCCAAACCCAGGATGCCGCCGCAGCAGACGGCGATGCCGGCTTGCTGCACCGCGCGCAAGGTGTTCAAGCGGTCGTCGTAAGTGCGTGTCGAGATGATGGCGGGATAATGCCGGCGCGAAGTATCCAGGTTGTGGTTGTAGGCGGTCAGGCCGGCGTCCTTCAGGCGCCGGGCCTGCTCCAAGGTCAACATGCCGAGCGTGACGCAGGCTTCCATGTTCAGGTCGTGGACGACGCGAACCATTTCCAGCACGCAGTCGAACTGCGGGCCGTCTTTTACCTCGCGCCAGGCGGCGCCCATGCAAAAGCGCGTGGCCCCGAGCTTTTTCGCCGCCTCGGCCCGGCGGCGAACTTCCGGAAGGCTTAACAACGGCGTGGCCGAAACTCCCGTTTGGTAACGGGCGCTCTGGGCGCAGTAGCCGCAGTCCTCCGGACAGCCGCCGGTCTTGATGCTCAAAAGCGCGCAGCGTTGAATGTCGGCCACGTCGTGATGGGCCCGAACGACCGCGGCGGCGCGGAAAATCAAGTCCGGCAGGGGCAAGCGGTAGACACTGTGCATTTCCGCGAAGGTTTTCATGTGGCCATTGTACAATGGCGCCGTCAAATTTCCCTAACGCGGCCAAGCTGTAACCAACGAAAAAATCGCGGAACAGACGGGTTTCCCTACTATCTATATACTCAACGCGGGAAGGATTGAAACGTTCGTGGTGCAGGCGGCTCGCCTGCTTCCGGGCCAAAAAGGCAGGCAAGCCGCCTGCGCCACGTTGTGTCAAACTTGGCCGCTGACAGTATAGGGGCTGCCTTTTGCTGATTTCCACGGAGGAATAAAACCATGACTACCGACTCGAATGACGGCCTCGATCGCCGCCAGGTCTTGGCCGCCGGGGCCATCGCCGCCGGCGTGTTACTTGCCGACGCCGGCAAGTCTCCCGCCGCTCAGGTCGAGGATCGCACGTCCTCGATCCGCATCACCGGCCTCGTGGCCACGCCGGTTGGGCCCAAGGCCTACGTCAAGATCGAGACCAATCACAAAATCACCGGCTGGGGCGAGATCACCGGGCTGGAGCCGCGCGTCGCCTGCGCCCTGGCCGAGTCGCTGTGCGAGCAGCTCCTCGAGCAAAACCCCACGCGCATCGAATTCCTCTGGCAAGCGCTGTACCGCTCGCACCGCGACATGCGCGGCGGGCCGTTCATGGTGCACACCATCTCGGCCATCGACAGGCCCTGTGGGACATCGCCGGCAAGCTGTGGGGCGTGCCGGTCTATCGCCTGCTGGGCGGGCCGGCGCGCGACAAAATTCGCATGTACCCGGTGGACAAGAAGGCGACCAAGCTGGGCACCGGCGGGCCGCATCCGTTTTCCGCCAATCCCGGCGAGATCAACCGCCTGGTCAAGATGGTCCAGGACACCCGTCAGCGCCTGGGCCCCGACGCGACCATCATGTTCGACGCCCACTGCGCCATTCCGCCGCCGATGCTGCTTCAGTTCGCGGCCGCCATTCAACCGTACGACATTCTGTTTCTGGAAGAGGTGGCCGTGCCCGGCAACATCGAGGTCTTCAAGCGGCTCAAGCAGCAAATTCGCATCCCCATGGCCACCGGCGAGCGCGACCGCACCATCTGGGACGTGATCGCCTATTTGCAGAACGGGGCCATCGACATCTGGCAGCCGGACGTCGGCCACACCGGCGGCATCACCCAGGTGAAGAAGATCGCCACCCTGTGCGAGGCCTATCACGTGCCGCTGGCCCCGCACAACACCTGCTCCGAGCTCGGCCTGACCGCCAGCCTGCACGTGGCCGCCTCGATTCCCTTCTTCCTCATTCATGAGGGCTATCCCGGCATCATGCCGGCCGGCGTGGCCACCAAGAATTGGACCATGGACAAGGACGGCTACGCCTCCCTGCCGCAAGGCCCCGGCCTGGGCGTCGAGATCAACGAGGCCATGATGAAGAAGGTGGCCGCCGACCCGAAACGACGCTTCCGCTGGCCGACGCCGCGGGCGTCGGACGGGTCGGTGATTGATTATTGAATGGCCGCTTGCATTTCGCGGTTGCAGTATAATGGGACACAGGCCGGTCGCCGCCGGGAAAAATAGAGGCGGGGTTGGAAAAGCCCGGTTATTCGGAGCGGGCGATGCAATTTCGCTGGATCGACTGGAACCGCGACCATGTCGGCGAACACGGCGTTGGTCCGGAGGAAGCGGAAATGGTCGTCCGGCAAGCCCGGCCGCCCTTTCCCCGAAAGATTGAGCAAGACAAGTGGCTGGTAATTGGCCGGGGCCGAGGGGGCCGGTTATTGCAAGTGATATACGTTCCTGACCCGGACAAAACCGTTTTCATCATCCATGCTCGGCCAATTACGGAACGTGAAAAAAGACGCCTACGAAAGAGGTGGAAATCATGAGTCGAAAGCGCATCCAAAAACCATATTGGGAGATGACTACTGGGGAGCTTCACGAAGCCACCAAACAGTTTGATGAGGAGTTCGTCGCGGAAAAGAGCCGGCCCCTTACCCATGAAGAGCAAGCTCAATGGGAAGAAATTTGCGCCAAGGCCAAGCTTCCCCATGCCGCGGATGGCCAGAGCGAACAGACCATCGCCGTTCGCCTGGACAAGGCCCTCCTCGAGCGCTGCACCGCCCTGGCCAAGAAAAAACGCCTCAGCCGGGATGCCTTGATCGCCCGCGGCCTGCGTGTCCTGCTGGCCGCCGAAGGC
>CAZFGM010000158.1:0-12374 GCA_964518515.1 uncultured Alcaligenaceae bacterium
CCTTGAAACTGCCCGACGGGTTCAATCCCTCGTACTGCAAGAAAAGGCAGCCGGGATCGAGGCCGACATAGCGGGCCACGCCGTCGGCCTTTTGCAAGATCGTCTGGCCTTCGCCGATGGTCAGGATTTTGTCCGGGTCGGCGAACGGCAGCAGATCGCGGAAGCGCCAGACGCCGCTGAAGTTGAGCGGGTTCGCCCGGTCGGCCCACCGTGCCTCGATGTCCCGCAGCGACTTCGGCGGCGTCAGCTTGTCCCAATCGTAGATGACGTCGAGCAGGCCGCAGCAGCGCGGACACACGAAGGCCGTGTCGTCCACCGCCAGGGTGCCGCCACAGCTCGGCGAAATACAGCGTTGACAGACGGCATCCATGACAGGTCAGTAAGGGTGCACGACACGGTTTGTTATTTTGGCGCAAATCCTGTAGGGAACGGCCTCTGTGCCGTTCCGGGAGGACCGGACCCGGCAAACCCACGGAACGCCACGGAGGGCGTTCCCTACAGACCTTTGCAAACCGTGTCGTTCACCCGGTCAGTAATCCCGCGTCGCGAACCACCAGCACGACAGGGCCAAAACCAGGGCGATGAAGCTCAGCGACACCGTCAGACTTTCGCCCCAATGAATGGTGGTGCGCGCCGTCATCGGGGAATACTCGGCCAATTTCCTGGAGAAAAAGTCGCGATTGAGGGTTTGTTCCAGCATGATGGTCAAGTCTGCGGTCCGCGGCACCACGGTGTAGAGACCGCGAATGACCGCATGAAATGGCCCTTCTTGGCGACGCTGTTGGTGGGGATGGTTATGCTGTTCGCTGCGAATGCGTTCATCCTCGAAGACATGGTAAAGAAGGCCGACGATGTAGAAGAGAAACCAGGCCGCGCAGGTCATGAGGATGGAGACCACCGGACTTTGCGTGAGCACGCCGAACAGGGTGCTGACCGCATACAGGATGGCAAAATAAAAGGTCAGACTGAAGATCATGAGCAGAAAGCCGTTGGCCCAGACGCCGGAGCGCAACCCCAGGGCCAGCCAGACTCCGAGGATGACCAGGGCCGTGTTCAGGAAGATGAAGGTGAGGCCGCCAATGTACTTGTACAGCATCAGCACCCAGCGATGGATCGGCTTGACGAGCAAGAGATCGACGGTGCCTTTGCGCAGCATGTTCGGGATGAATGCGGCAGTGATGATGACGCCGATCAGGATGGCGATCCAGCCGCCGGCGCGAACCACAATCATACCAATGACGAAGAGGGTCATTCCCAGGGGACTGCTTTTGCCGTCGCCCAGCGGCACGGCGCCGAAGAACAGGCTGGTCTGGTGCGGCCAGAGCCGGCGCGTGGCCGCCGCCGGCTTGAGATGCACCTCGAAACGCGCCGTGGGTGTCGCCTCTGTTCCTAAATCGACGTGGCGTACATCGGCAATGGTGAAGATGTCCAGTTCCTCATACAGGGCGAATTTTTCTTTGAGGTATTCAAGCAGCTTGCCGGGGTTTTTGCGGACTTCGCGGCCGAGATCGGGGTGAGAGTAATTCAAGGAGAAAGAAACCAGGAATTCGCTGTCGGGGGAATGCTTGGACCCTGTGAGCGGTTTGAGTCCCTGAAATTGGATGTGCGAATCTCGTAGGCCTTGGAAAGGCTTACGAGTGGGTCCGTCGGGTTCGACTCGACTCGGGCCTCTTCCCCCTGTGCCCGGAATATGACCATGGCCCAGGGCTTGCATCAAATATTCCGGCGAAGACGGCTCAAACGACATCGTGGCGACGACGAGGATCACCAGCACCGAGATGCCGAACATCACGTAGATGATCTTGCTGTCCAGCGCTTCGCGGAACGAGTCTTTCAGGATGGCAAGGTATTTCATGGGACTAGCTTTTCCTTGAGGTCCACGATGCCGGTTTCCCTCTCGGCCGGGGCTGGCTTTTCCTTGAGGTCCACGATGCCGGTTTCCCCCTCGGCCACGGTTTTGATGAACAGGTCTTCCAGGCTTTGCCGTTTCTCAACCAGGTGGCGCAAACTCAGGCCGCGCGAGCGCAGCAGGTCCACGACCGGGTCGATACTCTGGTCCGCGGTCAGGGCGATGTCCCACAACCCGCCGGCCGGTTGCACGGCGTAGCCGAGGCGCGTCAGGTCTTCACGAGGAAACGCCTGCCCTGGGCCCAGGCCGACGGCAAAGAGGCCGCGTTGGCGGGTCAAGGTTTCGATGTCGCCTTCGCGGATCATCTCGCCTTTTTGCAGGATGCCGACGCGGTCGCAGATTTTTTCCACTTCGCCGAGCAGGTGGGAGTTGAGGAAGATGGTTTTTCCCTTCTCCTGGAGGCGCTGCATGATCTGGCGAATCTCGCGGCGGCCGACCGGATCGACCCCGTCGGTCGGCTCGTCGAGGAAAATCACGTCCGGATCCTGAAGCATGGCCTGGGCCACCCCCACACGCTGTTTCATGCCCTTGGAGTAGGTGCGAATCTTGGAGTGCATGCGCCCCTTGAGGCCCACCAGCTCGAGGAGATCGGGAATCTTCCGCCGCCGTTCCTGGCGCGACACGCCGAGCAGCTGGCCATAGAAATCCAGCAAGCTATGGGCGGAGTGGTATTCGGGAAAGCGGTGGTCCTCGGGCAGGTAGCCGATGTTTCGCCGCACCGCCACCTGGCCGACCGGCTGGTCGAGGACCCTGGCTTGCCCGTGCCAGCCGCGCGTGATGCCGAGCAGGACTTTGATGAGCGTGGTTTTGCCGGCGCCGTTCTGGCCCAACAGGCCGTAGATTTCGCCTTTTTCCACGGTCAGGGTGACCCCCCGGAGGGCTTCGATCCGGCCGTAGCGCTTGGCGAGCTGTCGCGTTTCAATGATTGGCACGATAGCACCCCGCAGGCAAAGTAGTAGGGGCAGTTTAACATAGGGGGGCGGGGCCGTCTATTATTCGCCTGGATTAGTTTAGCGGGGAGCCGGAGGCGACCGCGGCGGAATTGGTCGCTCCGGCTCCCCGCTAAACATGAAGCCCGCCTCAGGAGAAATCGCCGTAAGCAAACGGCGCCTCGGCGCGCGGATCGGCGATGCGCAGCCAGCGGCGGCCTTCCAGGATCGCCTGCAATTGGGGCAAGACGAACGCCGTCCGCCAGCCCCGCGTCAGCAGGCTCTCCGCCGGCGGCGGCGCGCCCGCCAACCGCGCCCGCACCAGCATTTTCACGTCCTGCGACGTGGCCACCAGGCTCGGCGCCAGCTGATTGCCCAGGCAGAAATCCGCCAGGACCGCATTCACGACATTGACCATCAGGCCCACCTGCGGTGGATCTTGCTCGCGCTCGCTGGCCTCGGGCCAATCTTCCGCCGGCAAAGCCCGGGCCCTTTCAATGGCCTGGATGATGTCGTCGAGATACCGCTTGGCCAGGCCGCGAATCATTTGCAGGTCACCAGCCTTGGTGGGATTGCGACGCACGATTTCGAGCAGTAAATCGTCGCGCACCACCGAGCGTGCGGGGCGATTGCCGGCGGCGGCGACTTGCTCGCGCCAATGATACAACTCGCGCACCATGGCCAGGCGGCGGCGGTCGAGCG
This sequence comes from uncultured Alcaligenaceae bacterium, assembly GCA_964518515.1. Lineage (GTDB taxonomy): Bacteria > Planctomycetota > Planctomycetia > Gemmatales > Gemmataceae > CAZFGM01. The sequence goes on from CAZFGM010000158.1 coordinate 3,541, forward strand.
CGCCCAGGCCGCGCACTTTCCGCCAGCGCTGCGAATCGGCGGCCAGCTCGGGAACGCCCGCGCTGGCCAGGGTCAAAAGACGCTCAAATTCCTCGCCGGCCCAGGCCGACCGGCCCAGCCTGTCCAACTCCCCCGCCAGGTGCCGCCACATGGGCAAGAGATAACGCACGTCGTCCAGAGCGTAACGAATCTGTGAGCGCGTCAACGGCCGGTGCCGCCATTCCGTCAGGGTTTCCCACTTGGCCAGCTTCACGCCGAGGATCTGGTGGACCAGGACCCCATGGCTGAGGGGATACGAAAAGCCGACCAGGCCGGCGGCAATCTGCAAATCGAACAGGTTGCCGGGCGCCCGGCCGCTCCACAAATGGCACAGGCGGACTTCCTCGCGGCCGGCGTGAACCACCACCAGGTTGGCCGGATCGACCACCACCTTCCAGAAGGCCTCGAGCGGGCCGACCGTGACCGGATCGATGAGGTACAGCGTGTCCAGGGTGGCTACCTGCACCAGGCACAGGTGGGGATGATAGCTGTCCTCGCCGACAAACTCGGTATCCAGACCGAATTGATGGACCGTATTCAGGTGGGCACAGCAGGCGGCCAGCTCGTCCGGTTGCGTGATCAGCTTTTCTTGAAAGTCGGACATTATCGCATCCAGGAATGTGCCGAGTGGAGCGCGAAGAGTAGAGCGCTTTTCTCGCGCTTTGCGCTCCCCTCTTCGCACTCCACATTTCTAGCTAGCTAGACCGCTGACGCGGAAAGCCCCGTGAACGGGGCTGGAAAACAAAGACTCCCCTTTCCGATTCTTTTTGCTACATTCATTCTCAAAAAAGGAAAGAATGAGTGTTTGCCTGTGCCTTTTCATTTCCCCTGCCTCTTTTTTTCGTGTAGTTCGTGTCTTTCGTGGTTCCTTTTTTCATCGGGATTCCCGGCAGCGCGCCAAGTGCTGGCTCAAGAAAGCGAAGGCTTCTTTTTCCCGCGGCCCACCAGTCTTGGCCACCAGAACTTCCAGCTTGGCAAACTCCGCCGTGATGTCCTCCAGCGGCAAGAACGCCGTCCGCGTGGCCAGGATGGCCGCCTCGACCACGGCGTGCTTGCCGCGATTGAAGCCGAAAAAATCGCGCAGCCGCCCGACATGCACTACCTCCGTCTCGATCCGCACGCGCTCTTCGCGCTCGTCCAGGGCGATGACGCGAAACTCATAATAGCGGCAGGCCGCGGCGAGCACCTGGCCGCCAACCTTGCGGGCCGGCATGAGCGGAGGAAGCGGTTCCACCGGACCTAACGCGGCTCGCGCCAAGAGCAGCACATCATCGGTCACGTGAAACACGCCTTCGCCATGATGTTTCAGATTCTGATAGGTCTGCGCCGTGCGAAAGGGACGCAACACGAGGTGGTCCATGGCCGCATCGACCGTCGGCCCCATCGGCGCGATATTGACCGAGCCGTCCGAACCCATCGTGGTGACGATGCCTTCGAGGATCATGGGATTTCTTCACGGATAGTCAGGCAATTGGCAATTGGCAATTGGCAATTGGCAATTGGCAATTGGCAATTGGCAATTTTAATTGAACCACCACGCATCGCAGCCAAACAATTTCAAATTTCAAATATCAAATTGCAAAATTGCAAATAACATCAAGGGTTGAGAGCGCGCAGCAAACCCTCCGCCTTGTGCAGAGTTTCCTCGTATTCGTCCTGGGGATCGGAATCGGCGACGATGCCGCCGCCGACGGGGAATTGCAGCCAGCCTTTGCCCATCGTGAAGGTGCGGATCAGCAAGTTGGTGTCCATGCTGCCGTCGAAGCCGAGATAACCGAGACTGCCGCAATAGGGGCCGCGGGCGACCGGTTCCAACTCGGCGATGATTTCCATGGCCCGAATCTTGGGCGCTCCCGTCACCGAGCCGCCGGGAAACGCCGCCCGCAGGAGATCGATCACGCCCCGGTCTGGGCGCAACCGGCCGCGCACCTCGGATACCAGGTGATGCACGTAGCGATAGCTTTCCAGCCGGCACACCGCCGCCACGCGCACCGAGCCGTACTGACAGACGCGGCCCAGGTCGTTGCGGAGCAAATCGACGATCATGACATTTTCCGCCCGGTCCTTGGCGCTGGCGAGCAGCTCGTCGCGCAGGGCCTGATCCTCCTGGGGAGTTGTCCCGCGCGGCCGGGTGCCCTTGATCGGGCGGGTTTCCACTTCCCCCTGCTCGACGCGGAGAAAGCGTTCCGGCGAGGCGCTGGCGACGACGAAATCGCCGAGGTCGAAATAGCCGGCGAAGGGGGCGGGATTGCGCTGCCGCAGCCGGCCGTACAGCTCCAGGGGCGGCAGCGTCGCCGGGCACAGCAGGCGCTGGGCGATGTTGACCTGAAAACAATCGCCGGCGTGGATGTAATCGATGGCTCGCCGGAGGGTAGCCAGGTAGGCGGCGCGGGAAAAATTGCTGGACAATTCCGGCACGTTCTCCTTTCCCTCTCCCCCAAGGGGAGAGGGGAGTGGGAAAACCGGCGCCGCCAGAGATTGCCGAGGTTCATGGAGAAAGCGAACGGGCCGGGCCGGTTTTTCCAGGAGGCGCTTGATTTCGTGCAAGCGCCGGCGGGCGCGCAGCCGCCGGCGGCGCGGCTCGGTTTCCGGATACCCCGTCGAAACCAGCCAGGCCCGCCCGGCGACGTGATCGAAGGCCGCCACCCAGTCGTATAGTCCCACGGCCAGGTCCGGCACGGCCAAGTCGTCAAACCGCGGCCGCGGCAGCTTTTCCAGATGATGGCACAGGTCGTAGCCGAACATTCCCGCCGCGCCACCCTGAAACGGCGGCAGGTCCGGCAGCGCCTCGAGGCGAAATCGGCACAGACGCTCCTCGAGCACAGCAAAAGGGTCGGTTTGCGGCAGGATTTTCGCGCCGGAAAAGACTTGGGTTCCGCGCGACCAGATCCATTCCACCGGATCGGCAGTCAGGAACGAATACCGCCCCAGGTGGGGCAGAACGCTGGCACTGTCCAGAAACAACAGGTGCGGCAAGCCGGCCAGGCGCTGGCACAGGTCCCAGGCCGCCGGACACGGCCGGAGCTCTTCCACCACCGGGGAAGACGCCGTTTTGCGAACAGGTTGGAAAACTACGGAGACCATGCGGAACCAGAATCGGAGAAACCTAGCGTTGCCTCTTCACGAGAATTACTGGTTAATAAAAAAAAAGAGACCAATCTTCCGGTGGAAAAGCGTCCAAAAGTACTATACCAAAATGGGCGTGAGTCTCATGTACAGGATTTGTATTTGTGGGGCAGGATTCCGATCCTGCCGGGGTTGGCAGGATCGGAATCCTGCCCCACAGCCGAATTACCCTCGGGAATAAAAGATAGGTGAACGGTTACAAAGGCAGGTCCCCCTTTGGCCCAGTCCCTTTCGTCACAGGAAGGAGAGATCGTTATGAAAGACCGGCTCCTGGGTTCGCTTCTGGTTGTGGGCGGGGGTTTCTCCCTGGCCTTGGCGCAGCCTCCTTCCCCGGCGCCCGGTCCCAGCGCGGCCGAGCGCGGAGCGGTCGCCATCCGCATGCCGCTCAATCCCCCCACCGTTTCCGCCCACGGGTACGCGAATACCTGGAAGCAATGGGGGCTGGCCAAAAAACCGGCCGACTTCGACAAATATTTTCGCCAGCGCTACGGTCTTGTTGCCGCCCCGTACGAAAACCATGGGCTCCCCATGGGCCTGCACTACAAGGACGGCCCGCGCGGCAAGGGCATCGGCGGCGATTGCCTCTTGTGCCACGCGGGTTCCGTCGCCGGCCAGACCATCATTGGCCTGGGCAACGCCTCCCTGGACTTTCAAAGCCTAATTGAGGATTGGAGCGCCAGCGAGGATTTCGTTCTGCCCGCGCCGATCAAGTTCGCCCAGGTGCGCGGCACGGTCGAGGCCACTGCCGTCGTGACCCTATTGATGGAATTCCGCGACGCCGACCTGAAACTCCGCATCCCGGCCAATTTGAACATCAAGGATGATTTGTGCGAAGACGTGCCCGCCTGGTGGCACCTGAAAAGAAAAAAGACGATGTATCATACGGGAACCGGTCATGCCCGGTCGGTCCGCACCATGATGCCGTTCTTGCTCAATCCGCTCAACAGCGCTAACTATATCAAAAAGCAGGAGCCGGTCTTTGCCGACATCCAGGCCTATTTGCTCACCCTGGAGCCGCCCAAGTATCCATTCCCTATTGACCGGGCTCTGGCGGAGCGGGGCCAAGAGTTGTTCCTCAAAAACTGCGCCCAATGTCATGGCACTTATGGGCCGGACGGCGTGTATCCCAGCAAGGTCGTGCCCCTGGAAACGATCGGCACCGATCGCCGGCTGGCCGAGGGCACCACCGCCCAGGCGGCGAGCCATTATGTGAAAAGCTGGTTCGCCCAGGAAAAAGGACCGGACGGCAAACCCTTCCCGCCGCAAAAAATCCGCGGCTACCAGGCCCCGCCGCTCGACGGCGTCTGGGCGTCGGCCCCCTATTTCCACAACGGCTCGGCGCCCACGGTGTATCACGTCCTGGATTCCAAGGCCCGGCCGAAAATTTTCACCCGCTCCTACCGCACCGACAAGGAAGATTACGATGCCGAAAAACTGGGCTGGAAGATTACCGTCCTGGACCGGCCGGCCGAGGCGAAAATGCCCGCCCTGGAGCGGCGGAAGATTTACGACACCACCCAGCCGGGGCGCACGAACGGCGGCCACACCTTCGGCGACCGTTTCACCGATGCCGAACGCCGCGCGGTGATCGAGTATTTGAAAACGCTGTAACGGGTGACACTTGGCGTGTGTGTGTATTCGATGCAAGCACAATGAAATTCATTAACATCTTGACCCGATAATACTTATGTCCGACACTGTTGCGCGCCAGAGTTGTTAACTTCTTTTGAACCGTGCCTTCGGCCTTGCGGTCGGAGGTATGCCTCGATGATTAAAAAGTTTTTCCTGCGACAGCATAATCCGCATTGCCGGAAAATCTTGTGGGGCTTTACCCCCTTAACCGAAAAAGTTTTCCCAGTTTAGCGATTCTTTGTTGACAGTGCACATCGCCCCTGGTAGTTTTAATTTCGTTAGCGCAAGAGGCGCTCACTTCCCCAAACGGGAGTGACCCAAACCACGGATGGCGCTTTCCGGTCCTTTTGGGATCGGAGATGAGAGGCATTCGCGGGGGGCTCGCAATTCCCCGTCAATTTGCCCATCGTTTTACCACTTACCGGTGCTTGGCCGCTCTCTTTAGGAGACCGGTTAGGGAGTTTTTTTGGGAGGGGCCCAGGGGCTAAAAATTATGGATTTGCATGTGATCGACGATGTCACGCTGAGCAAAGAAGAACGCTTGGAAGCACAGCTGTTCCGGCGCCTGGGCAATCGCATTCGCGACCTGCGCATTCAGATCCATCCAGGCGGGGTGATTTTACGCGGGCGGACGGCCACCTACCACGCCAAGCAACTGGCCCAGCACGCCGCCATGGAACTGGCCAATCTGCCCATTCTGGCCAACGATATCGAAGTGTTGTAAAACTTGCCCCTCCGCTTGCGGCCTTGCGCTCAACCGCAAGCGGCGGAACTATTCTCCATCTTCTCTATCCTCCAGCCTCATCTAATTTCTCCCGAACATATCCAAATTTCTCAAGACCTTCCCGTTTCCATCCGAAACGATCCCCTATGGGGTCCGTGCGGTGGTCCACTTTGTGGTTTGGCGTTACCAGCGTGGGGCTGCTGGCGGCCGCCTGGAGACCGCCTTCACCTCCCCCCCGATTTGTCCTGGCAAACCCGGCGGACTCCCGGACCGGCCCGGCCTGTTGGCACATCGCCTGGATTGCCCGACCGGAAAACACGCCCGAAGTTCACAGCGCCACCCTGGCTCCCCTGGAGGGGGGCGACCGCATCGCCGTCTGGTATGGCGGCTCGCAGGAAGCGCAGCCGGATGTGGCTCTTTATCAAGCCCACTATCACGATGGCCGGTGGTCGCCGCCGCGGGCAATCGTGAAGGCCGAAAGCGTAGGCCCGGCCGAGCACCGCTACACGCGCCGGCTCGGCAATCCGGCCCTGGTGCGCGATGCCGGCGGCCGGCTGCGGCTCTTTTTTGTCAGCACCGCCTTCGGCGGCTGGGCCGGCAGCAGTATCAACCAGATGGTTTCCACCGATGACGGCCGCACCTGGTCGCCGCCGCAACGGGTCATCAGCAGTCCCTTTTTCAATCTGAGCACGCTGGTCCGTAGTCCGGCCGTTTCCCTGGCCGACGGCGGTTTCTACCTGCCGGTGTATCATGAAATGATGCGCAAATACCCCGAGCTGCTCCAGTTCGACGCTGACGGCCGGCTGGTGCGGAAAATCCGCCTGGACGGCCAGCCAGGGAGTTTGCAACCCGTCCTGGTTGCGGCGGGTGATCGGATAGCCTACAGCTATTTGCGCGATCACTGTTCCGACCGGGCCCGAGTCTTGTGGCAACAAACCCTGGACGGCGGCCGGCACTGGTCGCCGGCGGCACCCCTGGATTTGCCCAATCCCGATGCGCCGGTGGCGGCGGGCCGGCTGACCGACGACACTTTGCTCCTGGTGTATAACCCCCAGAAAGCCGGCCGCGTGCGCCTGGCCCTGGCCGCTTCCCGCGACGGCACGACCTGGAAAAACCTGACCTTGCTCGAGGATCAATCCCACGGGGAATTTTCGTATCCGACGCTGCTGATCGCCGGCGACACCATTGACATCCTGTACACCTGGGAACGCCGGGCCATCAAGCACGTGCGTCTGAACGCCGCCTGGATCAAGGAGAAATGCGGTGGTTAGTCTTGGCGACCTGGTGGGCTTGGCCGGCCACACCCTGCTGTGGGGCTGGCTAATCTTGACGTTGCCCGGGCTTCGTGGCTGGACCGGCTGGCGCCGCGGGTTGGCCCTGGCCGGCGGCTTCGGCCTGGCCTGGATTCCCCTCCTCGGTACTCCTTGCCTTCATTATTTCCGCGGCCAGGTGGGCGATCCGAGTCTGACGACCCTGGTGGTGGTCTTGCTGAGCCTGCTGGCGGGATTCGGGCTACGAAACGATTATACCCGGGCGTTGCCGCGGGACCTGGCGCTTCTTCTGGCCGTTCTGTTGGGGATCATGTATGCCGGCGTCCTGGGTTTTTTGCCAGCGGTGGATGTCTACGCCTGGGGATATCAACCGCAAGAAATGCTGCTGGGCCTGGCGATTCTTTTGGGGTACGCCTGGTGGCGGCACTGCGGCTTCGGGCTGGCTTTGCTGGCCGGCCTGGCCGGCTTTCAGGTCCAGGCCATGCTCTCGCCCAACCTGTGGGATTACCTGGCCGATCCGTTCCTGGCCGCCGCCGCGCTGGTCCGGGTAGTCTGGCCCCTTCCCTTTTCTTGCGGCAAAACCACAGCCGATTTCGGTCCCGTGAAAGTACCCATGATGTTGTCATCAGTCGAAAATCAGCAAGCCGCCTGATACCGCTGGAAAAACATGGTCTCTGGGTTGCGTGGTCGCAGCTCGCTTGGCGGTTTCGCGGAACCAGTAATCCCGGATGCGACTTTCCCACAGGAGCTGTTTCCGCGAAACCGCCGAGCGAGGTTTGCGACGCATTCCATGTGGTTTGGTCTTCGTATCCATTCTTGGGAACCAATCTCCTTGCCAAGGTTATTGCGAGTTGTCAAGATTCCTGGATGTTCGATCATTATCCCGATTACGAATACCTTTTCGCCCGCATCCAGCTGGTGCTGTTCATGCTGGCCATGGGCACGGCGTTGGCCGTGGCGGATTTTGTCCACGTCGTGCGGCAACCGCAGTCGTTGCTGGTCGGTCTGGCCGGCCATTTCCTTTTGGTTCCGGCCCTGGCGCTGGCCGTCAACGGCGTCTTCGCCCTGGAGAGCGGTTTTGCCATCGGTCTGATCCTCGTTGCCCTGATGCCGAGCAGCTCCCTTTCGAAGGTGTTAGCCCACCTGGGGCGAGGCAACATGGCCTTGACGATCACCATGACGGTGTGCACGACGCTGGCTACGTTAATCTCGGTACCGGTAATGCTGGGGTTACTGGCGGTGCAGAGCCCGGTGGCCGTGCCCGTGGACGACGTGGTGCAGATGGTGGGCGTTTACCTGCTGTTGCCGCTCGGCCTGGGCATGGGCGTGGCCCGCCTGGCGCCCCGGCAGCGCCGGCTGATCGGCCGCGGCTGCGTGGTGCTGGGGTGGCTGGTGGTGGCGATCATGATGGGCGGGGCCCTGGGCAGCGGCCGCATTCGCCCCGCCGAATACGGCTGGCAGGCGCCGCTGGCCATCATCGTGTTTTGTCTGTTGATTCAACAAGGCAGCATGATGCTGTTTTACGTGTTCCGCTGGCCGCGCCGCGACCGCCTGGCCATCGGCATGGAAACGACCATGCGCAACATGAACCTGGCCCTGTTGATCGTCACCGGCCTTTTTCCCGGCGATCCGATCGGCGGCCCGGCCCAGTTTGTCATCTTCTATTACGCCGCCGTGGCCATGGCCGCCGGCTTGCCCCTGGCCTTGAACCATCTCCGTTTGGCCCGTAAAGAAGATAGAAGATAAGGTTGAAAGATAGAGGATTGAGAATTAATAATTAGTCTCCGCGCGGTCTGGATTGAGGCGAGCCGAGCAGCGTAAGCTGCCGGATAAAGTTGGCAATCGCCGGCGCTTCACCCGGCAGCTTACGCTGCTCGGCTCGCCGAGAAAAGTCTCAAACCTGGCCGCGCGAAGTCCGGCTCCGCTTGCCGTTTAGCGTTCGCCGTATCCCATGCGGCAACTCTATCCATTCTCAAAAGAAAGGATCGCCATGGCGAAGCGTTTGCTGGTCCTGGCCGGGCCGGATGAAGGGCGCGTGTTTA
>CAZFGM010000159.1:0-12344 GCA_964518515.1 uncultured Alcaligenaceae bacterium
ACCTCAATGCCCCGGCGCGATCCGCCCCTCCATCGGGCTGGACGCCTGGGCGTACAGCTTGCGCGGAATGCGGCCGGCGAGGTAAGCCAGTCGCCCCGATTCGCAGGCTTGGCGCATGGCCCAGGCCATGCGCAGCGGGTCTTTCGCATGGGCAATTCCGGTATTGAGAAGCACGCCGTCGCAGCCGAGCTCCATGGCCACGGTGACGTCGCTGGCGGTGCCGACACCGGCATCGACGATCACCGGGTAATCAGGGGCGCCGTCCTTGAGGTATTCCAGGATGATGCGGATGTTGTTGGCATTGAGGATGCCCTGGCCGGAGCCGATGGGGCTGCCGGCCGGCATGACGCTGGCGGCGCCGGCGGCCTTCAAGCGCCGGGCCATGATCGGATCGTCGCTGGTGTAAACCAGGACCTGAAAGCCTTCCTTCACCAGCTGCTCGGTGGCTTGCAGCGTGGCGACCGGATCGGGCAGGAGTGTTTTCGCATCGCCCAAACACTCGAGCTTGACCCAGTCGGCCCCCTTGTTGCCGAGGTTGGCGAGCAGCTCGCGGGCCAGCCGGGCGTGGCGGATGGCGTCCTCGGCGCTGAAACAACCCGCGGTGTTGGGCAGGATGGTATAGCGCTTCAGATCGAGGTAATCGAGGATATTGCGGCCCTGCTTATCCACCAAGCGTTCGCGGCGGACGGCGACGGTGGTGACCTGGCAGCCGCTGGCGTCCAGGCAATCGCGCATCAGGTCGAAGCTGGCGTACTTTCCGGTGCCGGTGATGAGCCGGCTGTGAAAGGAAAATGTGCCCATGACCAGCGGCTTATCGGCGGGCGGGGATTCGGGGGCGCCGCCGCCGACGAGGGTGACGATTTCCACGGCGTCGCCCGGAAGCAATTCGCGGCTGGGATGCTGTTCGCGGGGCACGACCTCGCAGTTGATTTCGACAGCGATGCGTTGGCGGTCGAAGCCGAGCCGGTCGAGCATAGTGGCCAAGGAGATTGGCTCAGCGAGAGTTTGCCGTTGGCCGTTTAAGGTGATGTCCATTATTCGTCATGTTCCGATAGGGGCGCGCCATTGGGGGGCAGGACCTCCGGAAAGAGCTCCGTCAACGGCAGACGAAAACCAGGCAGTACGCCGCCGCCCTCAAGGACATCCGCCCGGGTCAAAATTTGCATCGCGGTCCAGGATTGAAAAACATGAACTACCTGTTGCCCGGGATAAACAACCCAGACCGCCTCCACGCCGGCCTGAAAATATTCGGCGATTTTTCCCATTAAGTCGTCGGCCTTTTCGTTTGGGCTGACGACCTCAGCGGCGAGATTGGGAACCACGTTCCAGGCATTTTCCGCAAACGGTTGCGGTTGGCTTTTGGGCCAGCGCTGGTAGGAAACGAAGGCCATGTCGGGTCTGCGATTGCGCTCTACAGGCAAGGGAAGCCGGAATAAGACCTCCACGACCGCTTCCCCCAATTGACTGATCTTGGAAAAAGAGTTGACTTCGGTTCCCAACCGCGAAGCAATCCGGCAAGCATAGGCACTCATTGGCGGTAACTCCACCTTCTGGCCATCGATTATCTCAAAGAGCGGCTCCTCGTCACGAAAGGGAGCAATCGGTGTCAGCGTATCTTTCGTCATCAAAGCGGTCATAAAGCCTCCCCGCAAGAAAGGGGCGTTCCGTAGTCAAACTCTTTCTGTTAATGTACAGTAAGAGAAGGCGAGAAAAAGCCCAATCACGGGACAAGTGGTGCCGAGATTGCTCGCCGCGGAACTTCCCGCCATGACGTCACATTACTTGCCGCACACGAAGATTCCCACGCTGGTCTTTCCCAGCAGTGCGGGGGCTTCAAGGCATCTGGCGCTGATGATCGAGAGCATGATCCGGCAAAATAACGCTGCCGGCCGGCCCACCGTGCTCGGCCTGGCCACCGGTTCCACGCCCGTCGGCCTCTACCGCGAGCTCATCCGGCTGCACAAAGAGAGCGGCCTCGATTTCTCCCGCGTCGTCACTTTCAACCTCGATGAATACTATCCGCTGACGGCGACCGATCCGCACAGCTATCACCGCTGGATGGACGAAACTTTTTTCCAGCACGTCAATATCAACCCGGCTAACATCCATATTCCGGACGGCATGACGCCCCAGCAGGAGGTGGAGGATTATTGCGCCGGTTATGAACAACAAATCCGGCGGGCGGGAGGCATCGATCTGCAAATCCTTGGCATTGGCCGGAGCGGGCACATCGGCTTCAACGAGCCGGGCTCGACGCGCCATAGCCGGACGCGGGCGGTCACGCTCGATCCGGTGACGCGGCGCGACGCGGCCGGCGATTTCTTCGGCGAGGAAAACGTGCCCCATCAGGCCCTGACCCTGGGCGTCGGCACCATCCTCGAAGCCCGCAAGATCGTCCTCATGGCCTTCGGCGAGCACAAGGCCCCCATCGTGCACAAGGCGGTCGAAGGCGAGACGTCCGAATCCATCTCCGCCAGCTTCCTGCAAAAGCACCCGGACACGACCTTTTTGCTCGACCAGCCGGCGGCGGCCCAGCTGACGCCGGTGCGCCGGCCATGGGTGCTGGGCGCGGTCCACTGGACGCCGGCCCTTATTCGCCGCGCCGTCATCTGGCTTAGCCTCAAGGTCGGAAAGGCCCTGTTGAAACTCGACGACGACGATTTCCGCGAACACGAGCTGTACGAGCTGCTCCGCGAACAGGGGCCGGCCCATCGACTCGGGCGGCGCGTTTTTGATGAGCTCATGGGCACCATTTGCACCCAGCCCTGTGGGCCCAAACCCCAGACCGTACTGATTTTCAGCCCCCATCCCGACGACGACGTCATCAGCATGGGCGGCACCCTTACCCGCCTGGTCGAGCAAGGGCACCAGGTGCACATCGCTTACATGACCAACGGCAACATCGCCGTCTTCGACCACGACGCCTGGCGCTTCACCGACTTCGTCCTGGAATTCAACAAATTCTTCGGCATCGACCAGGAGCAAACCCAGCGCGTCCGGGACCGGGTGCAGGCCTTTCTCCGCGGCAAGGCCCCCGGACAGCTGGACTGCGACGAGGTTCTGCACATCAAGAAGCTGATTCGCGAGACCGAGGCGCGGGCGGCGGCCCTGGCGTGCGGCGTGCCCCCCGAACAACTGGAATTCATGGACCTGCGCTTTTACCGCACCGGCACCATCGCCAAGGCCCCCATTCATCCGCAGGACATCCAGGACATCGTGGCCCTGTTACAGCGTTTGCAGCCTGCCCAGATTTACGTTGCCGGCGAGTTGTCCGACCCGCACGGTACCCATCGCGTCTGCGCCAACGCCGTTTTCCAGGCGGTCCAGGAAGTCGGCCGGCGCTTCGAGGTCTGGCTCTATCGCGGCGCCTGGGAAGAATGGGAGCCACATGAGTTGGAACGGGTCGTGCCCCTCAGTCCCAGCGACCTGGAGCGGAAAAAGCTGGCCATCTTCCGCCACCAGTCGCAGAAAGACCGGGCCATGTTTCCCGGCGGCCACGACCCGCGCGAGTTCTGGCAACGCGCCGAGGAACGCAACCGCAATACCGCCAAGGTGTTTGACACCCTGGGCCTTCCTGAGTTTTATGCCCTGGAGGGATTCGTCCAGTGGCGCGGGGAGTGAGGCATTCCTTTCCAAGCCCACAGGCAATTTGGAGTGCGGCGTTCGTCGCCGCTTTTGATTCAGGCGTACACTTCTTGGCCCTGCCGATCCAAAGCGGCGACGAATGCCGCACTCCCAAAGGAAGTTTGCTTTTCTCACAAACGGCGAAAACTGCCACGTCTTTTCCTTTCCGTGAACCTGTACGCGATGCAAGGGATACGCGCCGCACAGGGTCTTTCCCCCAGGAATTTCTCCTTTCTTTGCAGGCGCAACTCTTGATTTCCGACGTATGATGTAGATAGGGGAACCTTGGGAAACTTTCGCCTAGAGGGGGGACCCACATGAACGGCTCCACGGGAAACATGGCCTCGGGCGCCCCGGAGCAGCGGGGCGAAATCATCCTCAGCCTCAGCACCGTGCAGCGCATGCTTCCCCTGGTCCAGCGGATTGTGGAGGATATTTTGCTGCACCAGAAAGCGCTGGAAAGGCTGGGGCCGGAACAAGAAAACCTGGATCGCCAGCGCCGCCAGCTGGCCTGGCCCGAACGCCAACGGCGCTACCAGCTGCGGGAAGATGCGGCCGGCGTCGAACGCGGCTTGCAGGAGGCCCTGCACGAGTTGGCCGGCCTGGGCGTCGCTTTGTTGGACTTCGAGTTGGGGCGGGTCGGTTTCCCCACGCGCGTGAACGACCGCCCCGCTTTTTTCTCCTGGAAACCCGGCGAGGACGGCCTGCGCTTCTGGCATTTCGCGGAAGAAACCGACTTTCGCCCGATTCCCGCGGCCTGGATGAAGGAACTGGTTTTGGCTGGGAAAAGCTAACAGAAACGCTTCAAGGGCACACCGGGGCCCCTGTTGATGTTTTACCCTGGCCTGGCAGGGGCATTCCCCTTTTTCTCGTGCAAAGACGACGGAACTGTGCCAGCGTGACGATGTTCGCGATGACACAGGTCACGAATCATACCGTCTCCAACCTTTTGCGCGATTTACCAACCCGCAAATTTCCCTTGCCCGAATAATAAAGGACCTGTCCAACTTGCCTGGACAGATTACAAAACCTGTCCTACGAGACCCGCACATGCTTTCCTGCATGGCAACCAGTCGCACCAGGCAGGGGGGTGAACGGTTACTAATAAAGTTTGCCCGATTCAATAAACTATTCCGGACGGGTTGGGATGGTGGGCCACCCCTGAAAAAGGTAACGCAGATGACTTTATCTGCTTTGCGTCTGGAAATCCAGGACCATCTTGCCGTGGTCACGTTCGATCAGCCAGGCAGCCGGGCCAACACGCTGGGCCAGGCGGTGCTGGCGGAGTTCGAGCAACTTCTGACCCAGCTCGAAACCCGCAAGGATCTTCACGGCCTGATCTTTCAAAGCGGCAAGCCGGGCATGTTTATCGCCGGCGCCGATTTAAAGGAGCTGGGCAGCGCCAGCGGCGATCCGGAAACCACCCGGGGGCTCGTGCAGCGCGGTTTGACCGTCATCGCGCGCTTCGAGGCCTTGCCGTATCCGACCAGCGCCGTCATTGATGGTGCTTGCATGGGCGGCGGTCTGGAGATCGCCCTGGGTTTTGACTTCCGCCTGGCGGGCAGCAACCCCAAAGTGGAGATCGGCTTTCCCGAGGTCAAGGTCGGCTTGATCCCCGGTTGGGGCGGCACGCAGCGGCTGAGCCGCATCATCGGCCCGTCGCTGGCGGCCGAATTGATCTGCGCCGGCGATTCGGTCACGGCGGATCGGGCGCGCGAGCTCGGCATCGTGTTCGACGCCGTACCCAGCGAGCGCCTGCGCGCGGAGGCGGTTCGTATCTTGAGCTGGGCCCGCCAATCCGGAGCATGGCGCGAGGCCCGCCAGCGCAAGCAGCAGCCCGTGGGTTTGACCGAGGAGCAGCATTCGTACACCTTCGCCGTGGCCAAGGCCCAGATTCTGGCGAAGACCAAGGGCCAGCTGCCCGCGCCCCTGGCCGCGCTGGAAGCCATCGCCAGGGGCTGCAACCTGCCCCTCGAGCAGGGCCTCAAAGCCGAGACCGACGCCTTCGTGCCATTGATCGGCAGTCCAATCTCGAAAAACCTGATCGCCGTCTTTTTCATGACGCAGCGCCTGGCCAAGGACCCCGGCGTGGCGGACCCGAACATTCAGCCGGGCAACGTCGAGCGCGTCGGCGTGCTCGGTGCCGGCATCATGGGCGCGGGCATCGCCGGCGCCCACATTCGCCGCGGCCTGCCGGTCTTGATGCTCGACAGCGTGCCGCAGGCTCTGGAAAAGGGCGTGGCGGCCATCACCAAGGTTCTGCAAACCCGCATCGAAATCGGCCGCATGACCCCGCAGGAAATGCTCGCCGCCATGACCAAGCTCAGCACCACCGCCAACCTTGCCCTCCTGGCCGATCGCGACGTGGTCATCGAAGCCGTCATCGAGAATGAAAACATCAAGACCCAGCTCTACCGCGAATTGCAGTCCATCCTGAAGCCGGACGCCATCCTGGCCTCGAACACCTCGACCATTCCCATCACGCGCATGGCCGGGGCCTGGAAAAAGCCGGAAAATTTCGCCGGCATGCACTTCTTCAATCCGGTCGACCGCATGCAGCTCGTGGAGGTGATTCGCGGCGACAAGACCAGCGACGTCACCGTTGCCACCTTGGTCGCCTTGGCCAAGCGCATCGGCAAAAGCCCCATCGTCGTCCGCGATTGTCCCGGCTTTCTCGTCAACCGCATACTGTTTCCCTACATCAACGAGTCGCTGGTGCTGCTGGAAGAAGGAGCCGATCCGCGCGCCATCGACAAGGCGGCGACGGCGTTCGGCATGCCGATGGGCCCGATCACGCTCAACGACCTGGTGGGCCTGGACACGGCCCTGTATGCTGGCCGGGTGGTCAACACCGCCTTCGCCGACCGGGCGAAGACGACCCGCATCCTGGACGAACTGGTGGCGGCCGGCCGGCTGGGGCAGAAATCCGCCGCCGGCTTCTACAGCTACGCCAAGGGCTCACGCGGCGCCGACGATCCCGCTTTCTTCGCCATCCTGGAAAAATGCCGCACCGGCCAGCGCCGCCCCGACGCCGCGGAAATGACCGACCGCCTGTTTCTGCCGATGCTGGTGGAAGCCAGCCGGGTATTGATGGAAGGCATCGTCCGCGATCCGGCCGACGTGGACATGGGCCTGATCCTCGGCCTGGGCTTTCCCCCTCAGAAGGGCGGCATTCTCCACTGGGCCGATAGGCTGGTCTTGGCCAAGGTCCTGGAGAAATTGCGGACATACGAAAGTCTGGGGCCACGCTTTCATCCGACGGAGCAGATGAAACGCCTGGGGGCGGAGGGAAGAGGTTTTTATTCCTCTTAAAGCGGCCGGCCAAGCGTCTGCTTCACGTATGGATGCACGACAAAGGTCTGTAGGGAACGCCCTCCGTGGCGTTCCGTGGGTTTGCCGGGATCCCGTCCCACCGGCCGTGTCGTGCACCCGAACAACAACCAGAATATGGATGCGGTTAATCTTGGGGTTTTGCGCAGCCTGGCGGCGAAAAGGAAAAAATAGCAGGGGCAAGCAGAAACCCGGCCCTGCGGCCTGGTGCGGTTGTCCTTGTTAATACAGGGTTTAACCATAGGGGAAGAAAGCGGCGGTTTCGGACTCTTCAAGTCGATGAGTAAGCTGTCCGATAACCCTTTCTAGCAATGCCCCATATTCTCCCTGACGGGGTATTTTGCCAGGATTACCATGGCTGCCCGCGAGGCGATGCCCGGCGCCGCCGTCCAAGGAGGGGGACAACCCGGTGCCGCCGTCGCCGGAACTCCCGGTCGGTGGGGTGATGCCCCGAACCCCCGACGCGGGTGCCTCCGCCGACTGGCAAGGGGCTCCGGCACGCTAGGCCTTACCCCGATCGTCCGACGCTCGCTCCGACACCCCCGACGCACGAGTTCGGACGGTCCATTGCTGCGACACCCGCCGGAGCCCCTTCTTCTTTCCAAGGGGCCGGGAAAAAGTAGGATAGGTGAGTGGTCGTTTGGTGAGTAGCGATGGCTCAAGCCCACGGACGGCCGTCCGTGGGCTTGAACGATCCCCACCCACAACCCTATCACTCACCTTTTTTACTTAACCTTGGCTCGAAAAGAGATGGACGCCGATGGAAATCCACAGCCTGCACGCCCGCGAGATTCTGGATAGCCGGGGCAATCCGACAGTGGAAGTGGAAGTGATCTTGACCGACGGGGCCACGGGGCGGGCGGCGGTGCCCAGCGGAGCCAGCACCGGCGCCCACGAGGCCGTCGAGCTGCGCGACGGCGACAAGGCCCGCTACCTCGGCCGCGGCGTCCTCAAGGCCATCCAGAACGTCAATGAAATCATCGTTCCCCGCCTCGGGCGTGTTGATTCCAGGGACCAGGCGGGCATCGACAGCATTCTGTGCGACCTCGACGGCACGGCCAACAAGAGCAAGCTCGGCGCCAATGCCCTCCTGGGCGTGTCGCTGGCCATCGCCCACGCCGCCGCCAACTCCGTCGGCCTGCCCCTGTACCGCTACCTCGGCGGCACCAACGCCAAGTTCCTGCCCGTGCCGCAGATGAACATCCTCAACGGCGGCAAGCATGCCGACAATAACGTCGATTTCCAGGAGTTCATGATCATGCCGCTGGGGGCGACCTCCTTCCGCGAAGCGCTGCGCATGGGGGCGGAAGTTTTTCATCAATTGAAAAAAGTTCTGCACGATCGCCATTTGAGCACCGCCGTCGGCGACGAAGGCGGGTTTGCTCCGAACCTGAAAAGCACCGACGAGGCCTTCGAAGTCCTGGCCCTGGCCATCGAGCGGGCCGGCTACAAGCTCGGCGACCAGATCGTCTTCGC
Organism: uncultured Alcaligenaceae bacterium; assembly: GCA_964518515.1. GTDB lineage: Bacteria > Planctomycetota > Planctomycetia > Gemmatales > Gemmataceae > CAZFGM01. The sequence goes on from CAZFGM010000159.1 coordinate 8,431, forward strand.
TCTCGATCCGGCCGCCACCGAGCTGTTCGACGAGGCCAAAAAACGCGGCAAGACAGGCTACTGCTTCTTCAAGAGCAAGCCCGACCACGTCGCCTCCTCCGACGAGATGATCGACCTGTGGAAAAAATACTGCCATTCCTGGCCGATCCGCTCGATCGAAGACGGCCTGGCCGAGGACGACTGGGACGGCTGGAAGAAGCTGACGCGCGAGCTGGGCCAGCGCGTGCAACTGGTCGGCGACGACCTGTTCGTCACCAACACCAAACGCCTGCAAGAAGGCATCGAGCGGGGCGCCGCCAACGGCATCCTCATCAAGGTCAACCAGATCGGCACCTTGACGGAAACTCTGGACGCCATCGAGCTGGCCCGGCGCAACGGCTACACGTCAATCGTCAGCCATCGCAGCGGCGAGACCGAGGACACGACCATCGCCGACATCGTGGTCGCCACCAATGCCGGCCAGATCAAGACCGGCTCCATCAGCCGGACCGACCGCATCGCGAAATACAACCAGCTGTTGCGCATCGAGGAAGACCTGGGCGACACCGCACGCTACGGGGCGGAACTGTGGCCCGCCACGCGGAGGTAATGCCAGCTCATGGTTTGGTTTCCCCGCATCCTGTTTCTGTTGACCATGGCCCTGGCCGTCGGGCTTGCCGGAACGGTGTTGCTCGCGCCGTGGCTGGAGGAGATCGATCTTTTCGACGAGCCGTCCGTTTTGCTCCACCTTTTCGCCCACGATGAGGTGGTGCGGCGAACGGCCCTGGCCAGCGCGGCGGGGCTGGTGGTGACCGCCCTGGTGTTCTTCCGGCCGGCCTACCTGCGGGCGTTGCGCAAAAGCAGAGCCGCGAATCTGCCCCCCGGCACTTTCGCCGGCGCGTGATTCATTTCGAGGACGGCCCCCATGGCGTGGCTTGTCGATAATGCCGCCGCCGTGTACTTCCTTCTCGGCCTCGTCGGCCTGGGCTTGGCCGCCGGCTGGTGGATTACGCGGCACCGGCAACTCCTGCTCGCCCTGGCCGCCGTGGCCCTGGTGGTCGGCCTGGTATGGCTCTTGTCCCTGCTAATCGATACCGACCGCAAAATCCTCAAGCGCACCGTGCAAGAGATGGCCCAGGGAGTGCGCGAAAAGAACGAGCACAAAATCTTTCCCCACCTTTCCAAATCGTTCTCCTGGAACAACATGAACCTGAAAGAGTTTCGGGAAAATGCCCGGCAAGAAATTCGCCGGGGTCGTATCGATGATTTGGAGGTTTCCAAATTCTCTTTTTTGCACGTTGCCCGCGACGAAGGCAAGGCACGCGTGGAATTCTGGGTGCACACGGTTGAATCCGGAGTCGCGCCGGTCCGCTGCGAGGCGGATTTTGTATTCGAGGACGGCGCCTGGCGCATGATCGGTTTTGAATTGTTCATGGGAAATTTCCCCCACAAATGGCACATCCCGCGACCGGATTAACCTGGTGGGCGTCTAGCTCGTCGCTCCCGGCAAAAAGGTCGGCATTCGTTCCCAGCCTGGTTTCAGTTGGTATTCCGCGAAGGTTGACGAAGCCTCTTTGCGGGCCTATCGTGCGAGGTAGGTTGTAGGTCAGCCTTTCCAGGCTGACGCCCAAACTCAGGAAACATGGGCCCTTCGAATCAGGCTGGAAAGCCTGACCTACCGCAGAAAGGTCACGCCGTGGAAATTGTCGATATTTTCTGGCACCTGATTCTCAACATCGGCCAGCTGGTGGTCGCCGTGGTGAAACTCGGCCTGGAGTGGTGGGTCCTGATCGCCTGGGTGGCCTGGTGGATGTTCGGGGTCAACTGGAAAAAGGCCTGGGAAGTTCTGGGCCAAGGCGCCTGGGCGCCGCTGGTGCTGTTAATGATCGCCGGTGCATTGGTCTGGTCGCGGCTGGATCCCAATCCGTGCGAATGTCTGGGATTCATGTCGCTGCCCACCTTCTGGTGGCAGCTGGGGGAGATCGGCCTGGTGGTCGTGTTGACCTTTTGCTGCGGCTGGCTGCAGGGCTACTTCGGCTGGACGCCGGAGGAGATCAACCTCGATCCGCCCGCGGCGGTGGACCACGGACATGGCCCTGGACACGGGCATTATTGGGAGCTGCGCGGATAATGTGGCGGCTTGCGCTTGCAAGAGCGCTTCGCGTGGCTTGTCCAGAATGAACTGCTCCTGCTGGGCGCTGGCGCCGCGCAGCCGGTCGATGACGCCGCGTGCCTCCAACGCCGTCAGCGCCTCGCGACGCACCGTGGTCAGCACTGCGGCCTGGTTGCCCTCGGGCAACCGTGTCAACTGCCGCGCCAGGCTCAGCGCCAACTCGGCTCGGAAAAGTCGCCCAGGAAAGAAGAATGAGTCCTCCGCAAGGGATTCTGTACCCCTGCCCAGGAGCCTCTACTCTGTTCCGGGGGTCATCGAATTGATAAAGTTCCTTGGCCAAGGCACCCAGCGAACCAGGCCCTTGAGGCACCAAGAAAATCGTCATGATAGAGCGGTCCAACGATCCCAAAGGCTGGCTGGTTTTGAAGCGCCCATAAAGTGACTGGTTTTGAAGCGCCCGGTGACACCAGCAAGCGCCTCCCTCCAAGGTAGAATAAGGGAACATGAACAAGAGCGCACGTTTGCGAAAGGATCGGCCATGAGCCGGAAATCTCCGAAAACGGCGGTGGTGGCGTTCAAGGTGGAAGAGGAACTGGCGGAGTTCCTCAACAAGCTGCCCAACAAGAGCGCCTTCATCCGCAAGGCCATCGCCGCCCAGATGAAGATGGCCTGTCCGTTGTGCAGCGGTGCCGGCGTCGTCAGCCGGGGCGTGCACGACCATTACGCCGCCCTGCTCAAGAACTTCAACTCGGTCAATTGCGAGGGCTGCGGCAGCACCTTGCCCTTGCCGCGCGAGGAGGGCGACCTGGAGTTGGATGCGCGCGCCCGCCTCGAGCAGTTCTTCCACGGCGGCCCCCTCTACTGCGACAACTGCTACGACAAAGCCCCCGCCTGCGGCGAATGCGGCTGGCACGTCCCGGAAGTGGCGGCACATCAACGCCAGGTGCACGCGGAGTGACGCACTATAGGTCCGGCCTGTGTCCGCATGGTTTGGGTCTGGTCCGTGACCTTCAGCCCGGATGGCAAGCCCTGGCGAGTGCCGACGTGTATGGCAATGTCCTGCTCTGGGACGTGCCAAACGGCAAGCGGACGGCCACGCTGCGGGCGTTTAACCCGAAGGGCAAGGAACACGTTATCAATAGGGCCTTCTCCGTGGCCTTCAGCCCCGACGGCAACACCCCGCCGCCAGTTGGAAGGAATCCTCCTCCAAAATTGGCAATTGGCCTTTGGCAATAGTAAAGTCTATCAATCCCAAAGTCCCCTGTCACTTGGCCTGGTAATTTGGAAAAGATTCTCCTCTTGGGTCCCTGGATTGCAATTGTCAACCCCTCGAAAATGGCTATAGGTCGCCCGAATACCCGTCCTTGGTGAATAGGACGGCGACCCAAAGCGGAGGAGACATGCGCGGACTTTTTCTGGTAATGGCGACGGCCATCCTGGTCCAGGGGATTGTCCCCCACGTGGAAGCCAAACCCAGGGGCAAAAAAACCCAGTCATCCCAGGGCAAACTCCTGCAACGGACGTATGCCGTAGCCGATCTGGTCATCCCTGTTGACGGGACCGGCAAAAGCGACAACCAAACCCTGGAAGATACTTTGATGAACCTCATCAGCAACACGGTTGCCCCGCCGAGCTGGCGCGACGTGGGTGGCAAGGCGACCATGCAATACTACCCCCTGGGCATGGCCCTGGTCATCAACCAATCCCGAGAAAACCACGAGCGGATAGCCGACCTGTTAACCGCCCTGCGGCGCTTGCAAGATCTGGAAGTGGCGGTCGAGCTGCGTCTGGTCAAGGTGTCGGATGCGGTGTTGGAACGGAT
>CAZFGM010000160.1:0-12342 GCA_964518515.1 uncultured Alcaligenaceae bacterium
GAAAGCATAGGTCACGAAGGCGCGATCATTTTGCAGCAACGGTTGCGTTTTCTCCGTGAAGGGTAATTGCGGGCCGAAATTCCGCATCAAGGTAGGCGCCCAGGAAAACGAAAACGGACGATCCTTGGCGGGCACCTTTTCCAGGGCCGCGTCGCGCAGCTCCTTGGCCTTGTCCAGGACAGCGACCAGGTACTTGAGATGATCGTCGAACGTTTGCAGGTCGCCCATGGGGACCTGGACCGAAACGCCGGGCGGTTTTCCGAGGGAGGCGCTCAGGGCATCCAGCAAGGCCGGCAATCCTTTCATGCCGTCTTTGGCGGCCTTGGCAATGGTCAGGCCGGTTTGCTCCAGGTCGGTCATACCCGCCCAGGGATCGGTGATGGCCTTGAGCCGTACCGGCGTCTTGAACAGGGCCGGCACGCGTTGGCCCAGAGTGAGTTCCTTCAGGGTCTTGGCCTGGGCCCCCGCGAGGTGCTTGTCGATAAGCGGCTGGACCTCTTTTTTCACTTCGGGCACCACGGGAGTTTGGGCCAGGGCCAGGTTGGCAACGAAAAGTAAGCCGACTCCACCAAGGTTCGGTTTCATGATCTTTCTCTTCTCAGGGCACGTTTGGAATTACATTTTCTACTTTTCATTTCAACTTCAACGGCAGCTCCAGCCGCTTGCCGTCGCGCAGCACATTCAGGGTGATGCGGTCGCCGATCAGGTAATTGCGGCGCACGTAGCCGAGGAACTCGTCCACGGTCATATCCAGCGCTTGGTTGTCGATGCCGAGGATGACGTCGTTTTCGCGGATGCCGACCGCCTGGGCCTCGGAATGGACGGGTTTTTCCTGACGAAAGGCCAGGCGTTTGTCGCCGAGGCCGAGGGTTTTCTTTTCCTTGGGAGAAAGGTCCGACCCGTAGACCCGGAGGGAAGGCAGCAAGTCGAGCAGCGACGGCCGCCAGGTGATGTTGGTCTTGCGCCAGCCGTCGGCGAGATTCAGGGTGGCGCTATGAGGCTGGTCGCCACGAGACCAGGCCAGGGGAACCTCGCCCTTGGCCGGCGCCCGGTGCAGGGCGTACTGGGCGTCGGCGAAGGAATGCACGGCGAAGCCGTTGAGTTTGCCGACCACGTCGCCGGCTTTCAGGCCGGCCTTGTCGGCCAGGGAACCGGGGGCCACGGCTTGCACCACGTTGCCACGATCGCGCTCCAGGGTCAGGCCGAGGTTTTCCGGCAGCGGATAGCCCCAGATTTCTTGCCGGTTCCAAGTGCCGGCCGCCTTGTCCTCGGCCCAACGGATTTCCTTGACGTAATGGCAGTGAATGCAGCCCTTGAACTGGCGGGCCGTGGGCAGGCTTTCGATATAGAAAGGAGGCGGTTTCTTGACCGGGGGCTGGGGATTCCGGCGATGCGCTTCCAGGGCCGCCTGCATGGCGTATTTCAGTCCCGCCAGGGAATTGCGCGTGTCGGACCCCTTGGCATCCCGGCCGCCGTAACGACCGTACACCTGGCCGTCGGCGTTCAGGAAAAAGGCCATCCACGTCAGATCGTAATCGAAATCGAACAGATTCAGATCGACGCCGGTGATGCGCAAGAGGCGGACGCGAACGAATTCATCGGCCAGGTCGCCGATGTGCTCCAGACGAACAACCTGTTCGTCGAATTGGCGGCAGTCCGTTCACGGCTCACAGCGAAAGACAACCATCAGCGGTTTGCCGGTTTTTTTGGCCAGGGCCTTGCCGCTGTCCAGGCCGGCGAGCCAGCCTTTCCGGGCCGCCTGCTTGCCCGGCTGGGCCGCCCCGGGAGGCAGCATGAGCAATCCAAACCCGACAACACCGCCGAAGAGCCACCACTTCATGAAGCAACCCCTTTTTCTTGGATTTGAAAGTATTTCGTTTACGTTTTGCGCTCGCATGATGCTTGCAAGAAGGATATTCCTCCGGCAAACGATGATACGAGCGCTAAACGTAAACAAATTTTCCACCCTCATCCATCCTCATTACTTTCCCTTGTTGTCCGGCAATTTCAGCACCTTGACCCCCAGGGCGCGAAGGCGTTCCTCGAAGAGCCAGTTGACCTCGACGCGGCTGCCCACTTTCAAGGCGCGGAAGGTTTTCAACGTTGCCTTGTCCAAACCGCCGCCCTGGGCGGGGGCGCCGCCCTTCCATTCGGGCACGAATTTGCGGGCCTTCTCCGCGCCGTCGCCTTTGACTTCGATGAAATTCTCTCCCTTGTTCACCAGCAGGCCCACCAGCGTGCCTTTCTTGCCTTCCTCGGGATTCTTGGCTTTCTTTTTATCCTGGGCCAGGCCCGCGCCGGCCTGGAGCAGGCTCCAGACGGCCGCCAGCACCATGGCGGCCAACAAAATCCGAACGATGCGTCTGCGCTGCATTGTCGTACCTCCCCTGAAAACAAGCTTGAAAGCGAATACCCTTCCTCGGGCAATCCTCTTGCCGTAGTATAGACTGTGGAGGAACCGAAAGTTCTTCAATTTTTTAGGGAAATCGCGGTGAAATTCCTCCCCAATCCCAAGGGCAAGCGCCCTTGCGACGCTTTTGGGTATTTGGGTAAACTTCTTTGCGGCAAGTGTAGTAGGCACACTCCGTGTGCCGTCGGCACACGAAGTGTGCCTACTACGCCAAGTAAGTGAAAGCGGCCATGTCGTTCACAAAAATGCACCTGTTTTTCGACGACGTCGAGGTCGGCCAGGAATGGGAATCCCTGGGACGGACCATCACCCAGGGTGACATCGTCAACTATGCGGGCCTCAGCGGCGACTTCAACCCCATTCACATGGACCACGAGTTCGCCAAGACGACGCCGTTCCGCAAGCCCATCGCCCAGGGCCTGCTCATTCTGGCCATCGGCAGCGGCCTGGGCTTGATGGCTCCGCCCATACGCACTCTCGCCTTTCTCCACGTGCGCGACTGGCAATTCAAAGCCCCGGTGTTCATCGGCGACACCATCCGCCTGCGCAGCAAGGTCCTGGAAAAGCAGGAACGCTCGCGTGGCCGCCGCGGCGTCATCACCTGGTTACGCCAGATCATCAACCAGGATGGGAAAATCATTCAGGAAGGCATCACGGAAACCCTGGTCGAGGGCCGGGCCAATGTCGCCGCCGCCGCCCGTTTTGCCGCCGGCCGAAAAGCGGCGGAAAAACCCGCGGTGTGAGGATTATCACCCAGGAGAAAAAATCATGAACCACAGAGACACAGAGGCACAGAGAGGAGGACCGCAGGAGAAACAAGAGAGAGACCCGTTGACTGCTTTGGTAATTGGGGCCGCCATTGAAGTTCACCGGGAAATGGGGCCAGGTTTGCTCGAATCGGTTTATCAAAAATGCCTGGAGCGCGAACTAAAACTTCAAGGAATTTCTTTTCAGCCACAGGTTCGATTGCCTCTCGTTTACAAAGGTGAATCCCTCGACGAAGAATACATCCTGGATATTTATTTCCCGGGGAAACTCGTTGTGGAACTCAAAGCAGTTGAAAGACTCTTACCTATCCATGATGCTCAACTCCTAACCTACCTACGCCTGACCCAAACCCGCGTGGGCTTGCTTATTAACTTCAATGTCCCTGTCCTCAAAGATGGACTTAAACGTCTTGTTCATTAAATTCTTCTCTGTGCCTCTGTGTCTCTGTGGTTAATTTACTTATGCCCATCCGCACCCGCTTCGCTCCCAGTCCGACCGGCTACCTCCACATCGGCGGAGTTCGCACCGCGTTGTTCAACTGGCTGCTCACGCGCCAACTCGGCGGGCAGTTCATCCTGCGCATCGACGATACCGATGCCCAACGCAACCGGCCGGAAGCCTTGCAGCCCATCCTTGACGGCTTCCGCTGGTACGGCATCACCTGGGACGAAGGGCCTGAAGCCGGCGGGCCGTGCGGCCCCTATTTTCAATCGCAGCGCAATCCGCTCTATGGGGAAGCGGCCTTGAAATTGCTCGCCTGCGGACATGCGTATCCCGATTACGTGCCCAAGGATGCCCTGGACGCCGAACGTAAGCAGGCGGAAAAGGAAAAACGACCGTACGTGCATCGCGGGCCGCGCCGGGATTTCACCCCGGCCGAAAACCTGAAAGCGTATCCGGACAAGCCGGCGCCGCTGCGCCTCAAGGTGCCCGCCGGGCGCACCGTCAAAATTCATGACCTCATTCGCGGCGATGTTGAATGGCAAACCGATTTGATCGGCGATCCCGTCATCCTGCGCCCGCCGGGACCCGACGGCGTGGCCCGGCCGCTGTACAACTTCGCCACCGTCGTCGATGACGTCGCCATGCGCATCACGCACATCATCCGCGCGGCCGAGCACCTGTCCAATACGCCGGTGCAGGTGCTGGTTTACGAGGCCCTGGGCGCTCCCTTGCCATATTTCGCCCACGTGCCGGTGGTCAACGCTCCCAACTCGAAGGAGAAACTGTCCAAGCGGAAGATGCAGCAGTTCATGACGCCCCAGGTCATCGCCCAGCTGCGGGCTTGCCACGTCTTCCCGGCCGATCGGACCGATGAGCAGATCAAGAATCAGGAGAACATCAACCCGGCCACGGTGGGATTTTACCGCGAGCTGGGCTACCTGCCGGCGGCCCTGGTCAATTACCTCGGCCGGCTCGGCTGGTCGCTGGACGACAAGAGTGAGATCATTCCGCTGCCGGACATGATCGCCAAGTTCAGCCTCGAGCGCGTCAACAATTCGCCCGCCAGCTTCGATCCGGAAAAGCTGCTCTGGCTCGCAGGCGAGTACATGCGCATGTTGCCGCTGGCCGAGCGGGCCGCGGGGGTGATTCCCTTCTTGCAGCGCGCCGGCCTTTTGCCCGCGACCCTGGACGACGCCGTCCGAAACAAGGTCCTGCGCGTGGTCGCCGCCTGCGGCGACCGCCTCAAGCTGTTTTCCGACATCCTGATGTACGCGGCCTTCTTCTTCCGCGATCCCCAATACGATCCGGCTGCCGTGGACAAGCGCCTACGGAAACCGGAAACGGCCGATGTGCTCCGCGACGTGGCCCAGATGTTGACCGCCGCCGAACCCTTCGAGGCCAAAACGCTGGAAGAAAAGCTGCACGCCTTCTGCCAAGAAGGCAACCTGAAACCCGGCGATTTGAACCACATTCTGCGCGTGGCCGTCACCGGCGTGACCATCGGCCCCGGGGTGTTCGAATGCCTGGCGATCCTGGGCCGGCAGGAGACGTTGCGGCGAATCGACTTGGCCATGAAACTGGTGAAAGGTTCCTGACGTGTTCTTCAGTCACGCGTAGTCGAAGCTCGCTCGGCGGTTTCGCGTTCGCAGTATCCGGCAAAGGGAGAGACCTTTTCATGAAAGAATACCAGCTCTGTGGCCTGGGCAATGCCATCGTCGATATCTTCGTCGAGCTGTCGGACGCCGAGTTCGCGGCCCTCGGCTTCGAGCGCGGCACCATGCGCCTGGTTGATGTCGGCGAGCAAAAGAACCTGCTCGACCGCTTCCACAATCGCGAGCCGCGCCTGGTCAGCGGCGGCTCGGTGGCCAATTCCGTCATTGCCTTCTCGCAACTGGGGGGTCAGGCCGCTTTCCTCGGCTGCGTCGGCGACGACCACTACGGCCTTTTCTACGTTTCCGAGTTCGAAGAGCTGAACATCGACATTGGCAACCCGGTGATCGTCGGCGAAGCCACGGGCACCTGCGTCGCCCTGATCACGCCCGACGCCGAGCGTACCATGCGCACCTGCCTGGCCGTCTCCAGCCACCTGGCCGCCCGCCACGTGGACGAGGAGCGGATCAAGAATTCCGCATGGCTATTCATCGAGGGCTACGTGTTCGCCAACCCCGACACGGGGCAGACGGCCATTCGCGAGGCGATTCGCCTGGCCAAAAAGCACCAGACCAAGGTGGCCGTCACCTGTTCCGAGGCGTTCATCGTCAATGGTTTCGGCAGCCCCTTCCGCGAGGCCCTCAAGTCCACGGATTTGCTGTTTTGCAACGAGAGCGAAGCTTGCGCCGTGGTGGACGGGTCCGGGGCCGAGGAGGCTTTTGCCAAGTTGAAGGGGATCGTTCCGTCGGCGGTGGTGACGGCCGGCCCGCGTGGGGCCTACGTGCGGCATGACGGCGTGGAAACGCACGTGCCCGCCTTCCCCTGCGCGCCGAAGGACCTGACCGGCGCCGGCGACATGTTCGCCGGCGCCTTCCTGTACGGCATCACGCACGCGGTGCCGCCGGCGAAAGCGGCCGGCAACGCCTGCTATCTGGCCATGAAGGTCATCACCCAGATCGGCGCCCGGCTGCACCATGGCACGCGGCATTTCTGGGAGGAGGGCCAAGGGAGTTAGCTTTTGCGGGTTTCGGGATGGCCGCGGTTTGGGGCGCTTCGCGCGCAGCGCTTTCACGCGGCCCAGACCCGTTGTCCGTCCACGTAGACCTGGCGCACTTCCAGGGCGCGGTTAAGCACGACCAGGTCGGCACGTTTGCCGGGAAGGATGCTGCCGGTGTCGTCGGCCACGCCGGCGATGCGCGCGGGGGTCAGGCTGGCCATGCGAATGGTCTCGATTAATGAAACGCGGGTGAGCTGGTGAAAGGTGCGCACGCCGTGGTCCAGGCCGACGACGCCGGAGGCCAGGGCCTGGCCGTCGGGCATGATGCCGACGCCGTCCTTGCGCAGGATGGGTTCGCCGCCGTCGAGGGGACCGAAGCGATATTCGCCGTCGGGCATGTCCAGAGCGCGATTGCAATCGGTCACCAGGGCCAGACGGCTGGGGCCCTTGATCTTGTAGGCCAGCAGCAAAAGGTCGCGGTCGAGGTGCTTGCCGTCGGCGATGACCTCGGTGGTGAGATCGTCGAAAAAGAGGGTGGCTTCCAGAACGCCGCCGCGCATGGGATAGGTTTGGCTTTGCCGCAGCCGGGCGCGATCGGACATGGCACAAAAGAGATGATCGACGTGGCTGATGCCCCAGGTGCGTGCGGCGGCCAGCTGCTCGAAGGTGGCATACGTATGGCCGGCGTTGCAGGCGATGTTGTGACTGCGGCAAGCCCGGACAAATTCCTCGGCGCCGGGCAATTCGGGAGCCACCGTGGCCCGCGTGATGCAATCGGCGTAAGCCAGATACTGCTCGTATTCCGCGGCGGTGGGCGGGCGGATCGGCCCGGCGGGATGGCAGCCGCGCGCTTCAAGAGCGAAGTACGGCCCGTAAAAATGGGCGCCGAGGATGCGCGCTCCGCCGCTGCCCATGGCTTTCAGACGGCGGCACACTTCCAGAAACGCCAGGTGCTGCTCGTGGCGGGCCGCGGTGGTGGTGGGCAACAGGCTGGTGGTGCCATGGCGGGCGTGGGCCTGGCACACCGTGCGAAAAGCCGCGTCGCTGCCGTCCATGAAGTCGGCGCCCGCGCCGCCGTGCACGTGCAGATCGACAAAACCGGGCGCCAGATAATCGCCGGCAAGATCAATGATGCGCGTGCCGCTGACCGACGTCGCTCCCTGGGCCTGGCCGACGGCGCGAATCCGCCCGTCGTGCACTTCCACCTGGCCGTCCACGAAGATGCGATCTTCCTGGACCACCGTGGCATTGGTAAAGAGCAGCGTGGGCATGAATTTCTCCGGGCGAAGGCGGGAGAGTTATTGTATCGCCCCAACCGCCGTGGCCAGGGACCAGGTGGGCAGGGAATGTGCGATTGGTCCCTTTCACCTTGCTGGTGCCGCATGTGTTTGCGGAGTAATCCCATTCACCTTGCTGGCGCCGCATGTGCATGCGGAGTAAGCCAATGATTGACAGCAGTGCCCCAGAAGCGTGGGCTTTGCTGCTGCGTGGCACGGATGCCGCCGTGCTTGCCGGGATACAGGCTTGGCTGGGAATCACCGCGTAGCTTGGAGCCATGCACTTTCGCCATGTGAATTTCCTGACGGCCTCCAGGAAATAATGGTTAATTCAGGTTGTTAGGAAAAGTCCTTCGTCGATTAATTCTTGCCGAAGACCAACCCGGACCGGGTCGTTCATGGCAAGGACTTGAACCGTCGCTCGCCCGATAGGAGTTCGGCCGACCAGAAGGGGTCCTTGCCAGCGGAAATGGCGCTGCCACTTGTGCCGGCGCGGGTAAAAAAGCCGGCCAAGTTTCGTCCGGGATGTTTCCTTGTCAAAACCGGATAAATTTGGTCCTTTATGGCGGTTACAGTGGAGGCAGGCGTACGCGCGGTTGGAAAACAGGGGAAGACCGCCGTGCTGCTTGGCAATGACGTGCTCGACCTCAAACGGACCGGGGTGGTGTGCCGCGAAAAGCCTACAGTATTCGCAGGCGTAGCCGGCACGGATCCGGACCGCCACAACCATTGATGGATCCATGAGGCGTTAGATCACCTGCTTTTGAGAACTTTCCGGGCCTTGGACTGGAGGATAGCAAGCAGATCTCCGACCTTGATGTAGTTATCCAACTCCTGAAGTTCTGCCAAGGAAATAATTCCTTCCTGATTTTTCACGGTCAGTTCATGCATCCGCCCCTTGTCCTCTTCCGTAAAGCCGAGTTTCACGATGTGGCGCGCAAGCCGTGGAGCCAGACCGCCGTTAGTTTTCTCCCACACGCGGGCGAAAATCGCTGCTTCACTCCACCCAGCCTTTGTTGCCGTTCTCACGTGCCACCTCCTTTCCGATAGTTTACCACGAACCTCCTCAACTGGGAAGCGACGTATTGGCACCGGACACCTTCACTCCCAACCCCGGTCCAACCGGCACCCACAAGCGATCCGCCTGGTAGCGCAGCGGTTCGGTGGTAAGCGTTTGTTGGTAATACACCGGCCCGATCAGGTCGCCGGGGAAACGTTCGCACTGCAGATTGGCGGTGGCGACGGTGACGTGGGCCATGGCGGCGGTGGCGACTTCGCGCTCGAGGTTCGAGCCGATGGTGCAAGGAATGCCGGCGGCCTCGGCGAGCTTGGCGATGTGCTGGGTGGCGCGGATGCCGCCGTGCTTGCCGGGATACAAGCTCAAGACGTCGGCGGCGTCCTGGCGGATTACTTCCACGGCGTCCTGCGGCGTGAACACGCTTTCGTCGGCCATGATGGGGATGCCGCTGCGGCGGCGAACCAGGGCCATGGCGGCGTGGTCGCCGCGCCGCGTCGGTTGCTCGAACAGGGCCACGTTCAGCTTCTCGAACCGCGCCGCCGCCCAGATCGCCTGATCGACCGTGTAGCCGCCGTTGGCATCGACCGACAGCCAGGTCGCCTCGCCGATGGCCTCGCGCACGGCCCGTAAGCGCTCGACGTCGGCCTGCGGATGCTCGTGCCGGCGGAAATTGACATTGATGGATCGCCCACCTTGCTTGAACATGCGCTGGGCGCGCTGGGCGGCCAATTCCGGCTCAACCGCGCCGACGACAAACTTCAGGCGGATGCCCCTGGCTTGCGCGCCGGGCTCGCGTCCGCCGAGCAACTGATAAACCGGCACGCCCAGGATTTGCCCCTGCAAATCCAGCAGGGCCATCTCGATCGCCCCCTTGGCGAAGCTGTTGGCGAAGGCGGCCTGATCCATGCGCCGGCTGAGCCACTCGAGGTCGAAGGGATCGGCCCCGACCAGCAGCGGCCCCAGCACGTCCTGGATCAGGGCGATGGTGCCGGCCTGGGTCTCGCCGCTCCACACCGCGGTCACGCTGGCCTCGCCCAGACCGACCCGGCCGCCGTCGTCGGTAACGCGAACCAGCACGTAGTTGCCGCGCAAGTGGGCGCCGTCCGGAGTGACGAAGGTCAGCGAGCTGACGATCGCCAGGTCGCGATGCACCGTGCCGTCGATCGGCAGCGCCGCGATGGCGGTAATGGCCATGGTGGATTCTCCTTTAAGCCCTTCGGGCCGTTTTTGCGACAAAAAGTTGTCGCCAACCGATAATCAAAATTGCCAATTACCAATTGCCAATTACCAATTGCCAATTGGAAAAAACCTGGTTGAATCCTCTTCCAAAATTGGCAATTGGTAATTGGCAATTGGCAATTTTCATCTGCCCCGAAAGGGGCCACTTCTTTCGGGGAGGGTCCCGGAAGAAGCATAGTCCTTTAACAGACTCGGCGAGCCGAGGTCCGTAAGGACCCGGGTCCTTACGGACCTCGGCTCGCCACCGGCTGCTTGTTACTTTATCATTTGACTCCCCGGGTTGTTTCTGTACATACTCGAACGAGGAAAACAACCTGATTTCTTCCCGGAGGAGGCCATGGCCCGAATTATCGCGAGTGTGTTTTTTCTTTTCGCTCTTCCTCTTGGGCCGCGGGCCCTTTGCCAGCCCAGGGCCGAGGAGGTTCGCTCGAAGCGGATTCAGTTCACCTTGCAATACACCGTGCAGGCGCCGAAGCCTCCCAGGAAGGCCACCTTGACCGTTCTGGTTCCGCGGGACATGCCCGGGCAGCAAAAAATCCTCAAATTGACCTATTCGCACACGCCGGCCCGGGAATTCGAGGAATTCGGCAACAAATATGCCGTTTTCGTCCTGGAACCGCCGCCGCCAAACGCCGTCATCAAGGTCGATGTCGCGGCGGAAATCCACGGCTTCGACCTGGACCAGATCGACAAGGTCAAACCGCGGCTGGAAAAGAAAGATAATCTGAAGCGCTACCTGGTCCACGAGGCCTATCTGGAAAAAGACGCCCAGGAAATTATAGACGTGGCTAAAAACATCCAGGGCAAGGACGAGATCGCTCTGCTCCGCAATATCATGAAGTTCGTCGGCGGCACCTTGCGGCGCGGACCGTACGATTCCAAGGATCGCGGCGCCTTGTGGGCCTTGAACGTGAAAGTAGGCGATTGCACCGAGTTTGCCGACTTGTTTGTCGCCCTGTGCCGCGCCAAGGGCATTCCCGCCCGCGTGTGCGAGGGCTATGTCACCCATGATGTGCAAAACGTGGATACTCCCAAGCACAACTGGGTCGAGGCCTACACCGAAAAATACGGCTGGCTGTCCATCGATCCGTTCCACATTTTCCTCAAGGCGGCTTCGTTCGAACGCAAACGTCCTTACATTTGCCTGAGCACCGTCCGGACCGATCCGCGCGTCATGTATTTTCACTTCTGGGCCTACCGCTTTGAGGGCGGCGGCAACATGAGCGTTCAGGACGCGTATATCATACACCGGCAAGAGGAACTTCCAAAAAAATGAAAAAATGAAAGCTGCGAAGGCGGGATTCCATCTGGGCGAGAGGGGGCCTGTGCGCGAATATGATACTCACGGTCCATTTTTTTGCTATAAGACGCTAATTCGTAATTGGTTGTGTTTTGACCGATGATTAGCTTTGCCGTGTCAAAGATCGTTTTTGTGGTTTGTTTTTTGTGAACATTTGTATAATTTTTATGGAGCCCTGTGTGTAGTTTTGAGATATTGGCCCTGATGTCGGTTACAAACTGTACTGCCACAATGAGTTATAACAAATGTGCTGGATCTAAAAAAAGTTTTGAGACTCGGGTAAATGCCTGGGAATATTCACGCTTCATGGATGATGGCCGGGGCTGGTACTCTGGGACTGGGCTTCGTGAGATGGACTGGACAAAGAAGGCGTTCCGGTTTTAGATTGTTTCTTATCAGGAGGCTTTTTTTGTTTCAGGAGGGTTAACGGAATGACCCCGAATTCATTGTCCTACCCAGTCACCGAGCAGGAAGCCGCCGCGAGTTTTTCCAGCACCCCTGCAGCCCAGGATGGGGATTCCGGCGTGGCCGGGGTTCGGCTGTTCGAGAACGAACGGGCCAAGGGCGCGACTCCAGGACGGCAACGATTGGCTGCGAAAACCATGAATGACATTCACTATCCGCACGAGGTACTTTTCCACCGGCATTTCAAAAACCCGATCTTGAGTGCCGCGGATTGGCGCTATCCCATCAACACGGTCTTCAACGCCGGGGCCACGCTCCTGCCGGACGGCACGACCTTGCTGTTGTGCCGGGTGGAGGACCGCCGGGGCCTGTCGCACCTGTGCGCCGCCCGTTCGCCGAACGGCATCGACGGCTGGGAAGTGGATGCCGCGCCCACGCTGCTGCCCGATCCGGACCATTATCCGGAAGAATTGTGGGGCATCGAGGACCCGCGCATTACCTATCTTCCCGAGTTGGCCAAGTACGCCGTGGTCTACACCGCCTATTCGGCGGGCGGGCCCGGGGTGTCCCTGGCTTTGACCGAGGATTTTCGCACCTTCGAGCGCTACGGCGACATCATGCCGCCGGAGGACAAGGATGCCGCCCTGTTGCCCCGGCGCATCGGCAATTACTGGGCGTTGATTCACCGCCCGGTCGGCGCCTTTGGGGCGCACATCTGGCTTTCCTATTCGCCGGACCTGCGGCACTGGGGCAGCCACCGCATCATTCTGGAGGCGCGGCGCGGCGCCTGGTGGGACGCCAACAAGATCGGCCTGTCGCCGCCGCCCATCGAGA
>CAZFGM010000161.1:0-12340 GCA_964518515.1 uncultured Alcaligenaceae bacterium
TAATTGGCAAGGAGTTACGGCACTAACCAGCTTGTAGAATTAGCAGTTGCACCCATTTCGCTTTGTTGAAGTAAAGGATTTCTTAATTTCGTGCTCATTTAGTACTACAGCGCTGAGTAGGTAGGTCAGGCTTTCCAGCCTGACCCGAACTGCCCAGGTTCCCCGAGTTTGGGTAAGTTGCGTCAGTCTGGAAAGCCTGACCTACAACCTGGCGCTGTAGTGTTAGCATGAGCACGACCCTTCATCGGAACCTCGAAGTTTGGGGCAATCACTTCCCTTTGCCTTCAATTTCCAATTTCGCTTCATTGGCAAGGATACCTGCCGTTTCGACGGTTTTCAGAACGGCCTCTTTCATGACGGCCATACCATCCTTCGTAAGGTTCAAGTAACTGAATTGAAGGTTGCTCAGTCCACCAAGGAATTTTTTAATTTCCCCCAGCCGAACTAAGGCCCCTTTGGCATCACCGACCTGGAGGTGACCGCGGTATGCTGCCCATTTCATTCTCAAGTCGAGGAAAATCTGCATTTTTTCTGCGTCGGAAGAAACCGCTCCTTCATAAACGCCAAAATGGAATGTGATCGGTGTTTCATTTATTGCACTTTCTTGCAAAATCCAAACCATATTGAGGGCAGCTTTCGCCTTGGGCGATTTGCCCAAGTCAATCAGATATTTTTGAAAAACTCGATGTATTTCAAAAGGTTGACCGATGTTGAAGTAGAAAACAGCAACCTTGGCCAAGTCGGGCTTTTTCAGGTTAGGGAGTCTTTTTTTCAACTCCGCAATCGCCTTTTGTCGAGGAAGATATAGGTCGTCATCAAGAAAAGGGAGCAATTCGTCCAAAGACTTCTTCGAGAAATCCTCCTTCTGGTCTTGCGCAGGAAAGGCAACCGAAATGGACTCGTCCTGTGGGTTCGCCCCTAAATGGGCGCAAACCAGCCCGCCAACTAGAATAACCCAGCATTTCCATCGATTTGACATTTTTCTTCCTCCCCTGACGCACCTAAAAGATTCTGTTTCAATCACTCAGGGTCAATACCACTCCTGGCCCAGGAATTTTCTCAATGGCTTTTTTCTCATAAATCCTAAACTGGAAATCGCTGCTTCCATCAACGTGGGTCGAATCGATCTTCTCCAGGAGTTCGGCAGGGCTCCATCCCCGAGGCTGTCCGTATTTGTACTCGTAGTAAGTGAGGTCATACCACAGCTTGGTTCGCTCCAGGAACGGTTTCCAATCCCAAGGGTGCTGGAGGATATTTTCGGCGATGGCGATTCGCGAATCCGCCTCCACCACCTTGAAACTGGATTCATAAACGCCTTCGTCACACACCGAAGTAATGAGGAACAAGGGCATGATGCCGTGGTCCTTTCAAGGGAACGGCAAGGAAATCAAAGCTCCAATGGAACCGGGTTTTCGAAATCCATGTTGGCGAACGACTTCTTGGCCTCTTTGGGGGTGAAAAGGAGAAGCAAAGTAATCTCCGATATCACCTCGTCAGGCAATTCATCCAAAAACTTCCAAATCAGCGTATCGCGTTCAACAAGGTCCAAACCCGTGAAGTCCGGATCGATAATGCGAATTCGGATGGACACATTATTGCTACGGAATACGTCGATTTTGGCTTTCGCATGGCCCTTGGCATAATTGGCAAGGACTTCCAAGATTTTTTTCACCGCGGCATCGCTCTTTTCGAACTTGATTTTTCGGCTCATCCCAACCTCCCTTCCACTCCAACCATCCATTAAACGGCGGGCGCCGGTTTTTCGGTGGTTTCGGCCGAACGCCTTTCGAAGGCGGCGTCCAGAGCATCCCATTCCGCAAGAAGCTTGGCGCTGGATTCTTCAAAAAGTCGAATCTTGGCGGGGTCGGGCTTTTGCCGATCCGGCAAGAACCCAGGCCACAGGGGACAAAGTTTTTGCAAAAGTTCCCAGCCTTCGCGGAATTTTTCTTCCGGTTTTCCCAGAATCAACGTCGTCCGAAACCTGAAAACTCCCCGCATACAATTGGCTTCCCATCCCTCCCGCTCTGAGGGAGCCGGCAATTCATCCGACCAAATGAGGGCGTCCGACATCAGTTCGTAATTCAGCCGGGCCTCCGGATCTCTTGGCAGCCGATTTAGAACCGCAGCCAATTGGCGCAACTCTTTCAATCTTTCGCTCATGCGAACCTCATTCGGTAATGTGCGGGAAGGTTTCCCAATCAATCCGAAATTGGGGACCATCTGGCCCGTCCGGCAGTCGGGTCACTTTGCCGCCGAGCCAGGTTTTTCCTTTTTCCGCTCGCATTTTGTGCATTGCCGCCATTTGATCGTTTACCACATCTTTGGTAAAAAGAGTTCCCGATAGGGCGCCTTCTCGGAATGCGCGGTTACTCGCCTTGACCACGATTTCCTTGTCATTGATATTTTCGACCTCGATAATCGCATATCCGTCGTCATCAATTTTCACTTTGATCGCACCGTCATGGTGGACGATGTTAAAAGACTTCATTGGCCGAAACTCCCCTAAATCCGCTTCTTCTCCAACTGCATATTCAACCCCAGCCCGCGGATCTCGTTCGTCAATACATCAAAGCTGGCCGGCGTTCCTGCTTCCAGCGTGTTCTCGCCCTTCACCATCGATTCGTAGATCTTGGTGCGGCCCTCTACGTCATCCGATTTCACCGTCAGCAACTCCTGCAAGACATACGCGGCTCCGTAAGCTTCCAGGGCCCACACTTCCATCTCGCCGAAACGCTGGCCGCCGAAGCGGGCCTTGCCGCCGAGCGGCTGCTGCGTGATGAGCGAATACGGGCCGGTGGCGCGGGCGTGCACTTTGTCGTCCACTAGGTGGTGCAGTTTGAGCATGTAGATGTAGCCGACCGTGATGGGCTGCTCGAAGCGCTCGCCGGTGCGGCCGTCGTACAGGAAGGTCTTGCCGCTCTCGGGAATGCCGGCTTCCTTGAGGCACTTGCGGATTTCCTCCTCGCTGGCGCCGTCGAAGACGGGGGTGATGGCCTTGAAGCCGAGCTTCTGGGCCGCCCAGCCCAGGTGCGTCTCCAGGATCTGGCCCACGTTCATGCGGCTGGGCACGCCCAGCGGGTTCAGGAGTATGTCCACCGGGGCGCCGTCGGCCAGGAAGGGCATGTCCTCCTCGGGCAGAATCTTGGAGATGACGCCCTTGTTGCCGTGTCGGCCGGCCATCTTGTCGCCCACGGAAATCTGCCGCTTGGTGGCCACGTAGACCTTGACCATCTGCTGCACGCCCGAGGGCAATTCATCGCCGCGCTTCAGCGAGTTGAGCTTCCGCTCCTTCTCGTCCAGAAGCAAGGTGATGCGCTCGGAATGCTTGTGGTAGATGGCCGTGCATTCCTTCTTGCGTTCCGGCGAGCGAATGTCAAGCTGGTCGAGCTTGAACTTGCTGGCCTCGTCGGCCAGGCTCTTGTCGTCCTTGTCGGCGGTCTTGGCCTTGAGCTCCTTCTTTTCCAGGACGCCGCCCAGCTCGCCCATGAGCTGGCGGTAATGCTCGGCGATCAGTTTGTTATAGGCCTCCTCGATTTTCTTCTGATCCTTGTCCATGGCCTTGCGTTCGTCGTCGGTCATGGCGGCGCGACGGCTGAACTTCTGGGCCTCGATGACGACTCCCTCGACGCCGGACGGCACCTCGAGGCTGTCGTTCTTGACATCCTCGCCGGCGCGGCCGAAGATCGCGTGCAGGAGTTTTTCTTCCGGCGTCAACTCGCTCTTCGACTTGGGCGAGACCTTTCCCACCAGGATGTCGCCCGGATTGACAAACGTGCCGGTGCGGACGATGCCGCCCTCGTCGAGGTTGGACAGGGCCTTGGGCGAGACGTTGGGAATGTCGCGGGTGAACTCTTCCTTGCCCAATTTGGTTTCGCGAATTTCGATCTCGAATTCCTCAATATGGAGCGAAGTGTAGGTATCGTTCTTGACCAGCTTTTCGCTGATGATGATGGCGTCCTCGAAGTTGTAGCCGTCCCAGGCCATGAAGGCGACGAGGACGTTGCGGCCCAGGGACAGCTCGCCGGCGTGCGTGCCGGCGCCGTCGGCGATGATCTGGCCTTTCTTGACCTTCTGGCCCATCTTGACGATCGGCTTCTGATTGAGGCAGGTCCGCTCGTTGAGGCCGACGAACTTGCGCAGCACGTATTCGCGCTCGTCGATCTTGAGGCGCTCGGCATCGACGTAAGTGATGGCGCCGTCCTTATCGGCCCGCACGACCATGCCCGAGTGCAGGGCCACTTCCTTTTCCAGGCCGGTGGCCACCAGCGGCGGCTCGGTGACCAACAGCGGCACGGCTTGACGCTGCATGTTCGAGCCCATGAGGGCGCGGTTGGCATCGTCGTGTTCCAGGAAGGGAATCAAGCCGGCCGAGACCCCCACCATCTGCTTGGGCGAGATGTCGATGTACTGCACGTTGTCGCTGGGAATGATGCTGAAGTCGCCGCCGAAGCGGGCGGTGACGCGCTCGTGGTTGATCTTGTTGCCGTCGGTCGGGGTATCGGCGGGGGCCAGGTAGGCCTGCGATTCCTCGTCGGCGCGTAAATCGACGATGTCGTCGGTCAGCTTGCGCTTGTTGACCTTGCGATACTTGGTGATCAAGAAGCCGTATTCATCGACGCCGGCGAAAATGCTCAGGCTGGAGATCAGGCCGATATTCGTCCCTTCGGGCGTCTCGATGGGGCAAATGCGGCCGTAGTGGGAAATGTGCACGTCGCGGACTTCGAAGCCGGCCCGCTTGCGGTTAAGGCCGCCGGGGCCCAGGGCACTGAGCCGGCGCTCGTGCGTGAGCTGGGCCAGCGGGTTGGTCTGGTCCACGACCTGGCTGAGCTCGCCGCGGCCGAAGAAATACTCGATGGCCGCCGAGATGCTCTTGGGATTGATGAGCGAGCGCGGCGTCATGTCTTGCTGGTCGCGAATGGACATGCGCTCCTGCACGGTGCGGCGCAACTTGAGGAAGCCCTTGCGCAGCTCGTCGGCGGCCAGCTCGTCGATGGTGCGCAGGCGGCGGTTGCCGAGGTGGTCGATGTCGTCCACATGGCCGCGGCCGCCGCGCAACTCGAGGATGTAGCGGATGGCGTTGAGGTAGTCCAGGGCCCGCAGCGTCATCTCGCTTTCGGGAATGTCCTGGTCGAACTTGCGGTTGATGCGGAAGCGGCCGACCTTGCCCAGGCGGTAGCGGTTGGGGTCCTGGAACTTCTCCTTGAACAGTTCCTTGGCCTTTTCCAGTTGCGGCGGGTTGCCGGGCCGCAGCCGCTGGTAGATCTTGAGCAGGGCTTCCTCGTGCGTGCTGGTCGGATCGTCATCCAACGATGCCAGAATGAGCGGGTCGATGTTCTTGCCTTGCTCGTTTTTGGGGCGGAGGATGTTGAGCGACTTCATGCTGCAGGCGTAGATCTTGTCGATGTGCTCGCGGCCCAGAGTTTTGCCGCTGTCGAGATAGACTTCGCCGGTTTCCGGATCGATGATGTCGCCGACGGCG
Organism: uncultured Alcaligenaceae bacterium; assembly: GCA_964518515.1. GTDB lineage: Bacteria > Planctomycetota > Planctomycetia > Gemmatales > Gemmataceae > CAZFGM01. The sequence goes on from CAZFGM010000161.1 coordinate 5,480, forward strand.
ATGGTGCCTTCGAGCCCTTCGCGATGCGCCGGCGTCGTGGTGATGTTCTGGGGTTGATAAAAGGCCTTGAGGATGTCCTCGTCATGGGAATAGGCGGGGTCCATGGCCCGCAGCAGGGTCATGGCCGAGAACTTGCCCGACTGGTCGATGCGGACGCCGAGGGCGTCTTTCTTGGTGACGTTGATTTCGATCCAGCTGCCGCGCTCGGGGATGATGCGGCAGCTGTGGAGCTTGCGCTCGCCGGCCTCGGTCTCGACGACGTAATCGACGCCGGGCGAGCGGTGCAGCTGCGACACGACGACGCGCTCGGCGCCGTTGATGATGAACTCGCCGCCGCCGATCATGATCGGCATATCACCCAGATAAACCTCCTCCTCGACGGGCTGTTCCTTGTTGAGCCGCAGCCAGACGCGGAAGGGCCGGCCGTAGGTCAGGCGGAGCTGCCGGCATTCGTCCGGGCCGTAGCGCGGCTTGCCCAACTCGTAGCGCAGGTACTGCAGGTTGATGGTCTTGTCGTAGCTTTCGATTGGGAAGATCTCACGCAGCACCCCTTCCAGGCCGGTGTTATGGCGTTTTTCCGGGGGCGTCTCGAGCTGCAAGAAACGATCGTATGAGCGCGTTTGCACGTCGGTGAGCGGCGGGACCTCCACCGCGTCGCCGAAGCGGCCGAAGTTGCGTACTTGGGACGGCAGGATGGTGCGTTGGGCTGGGATGGGCATAGGTCAAGCTCCTGTCCGAAAAAGAACCCGCCGGTCCGGAGTCTGTCCCGATTCCTGGGCGGTCCAGCCCGGAACAACAAGGAACGACCTCCGAACCCTCGGGTTCGGGTGAATAAGCCAGCGAGTTGGGCAAATCATGCAAAAAACCAGACCAGGGGCGCCGGTTCCGAAACGGCGAAAGGTCCGCGCCGGGCGACGCGGAGAACTCCTGCCCCTCCACGGACGCCGGACGCCGGACCACGGATAATGGACCAAAGTGGGTTGGCTGCGTTGCACGCTGTGTCCACCGCAAGACAACATGACCACCCGCCGGTCCGCGAGGGGGACCTTCCGTTGTCCAAACCCCGGGGCCGCGCCGCGCCTCAACTCCGATTTGAGGGTAAGCAAATTAACGAGCGGCGGGGTTTATCCCCGCCGTGTCGGCAAATGCGGCGGGGATAAACCCCGCCGCTCGTGACCAATTACTTCAAGGTCACCTTGGCGCCGACATCCTCCAGTTGCTTCTTGAACTTGTTGGCGTCGTCCTTGGAGACATTTTCCTTGACCGCCTTGGGCGCGCCTTCGACCAGGTCTTTGGCTTCCTTCAGGCCCAGGCTGGTGATCTCGCGGACCACCTTGATGACCTTGATCTTGTCGGCGCCGAAGCTTTCGAGAACCACGGCGAATTCGGTTTGTTCGGCCGGTTTGGCCTCGGCGGCGCCAGGTCCCGCGGCGGCCGGACCGGCCGCCATGACCACGCCGCCGGCGGCCGGTTTGATCTTGTACACCTCTTCGAGGTAGCTGCCCAACTCGACCGCTTTGGCCACGGACAGGGCCGCGATTTTATCGCCGAGTTCCTTGATTTCCACTGCAAATTCCGCCATCGCTCGTTGTCCTTTCTCAGAAAAAAACCGGTTGATATCCAAACGTGCTGCCTGAAGCAGGGCAGCGGTGCGTAATAGCCGAAACCACCCGTAGGGCAAGCGGCCGCGCTTGCCCGCCCGGTCTCACGGGATGCCCCCTGACGGGGCATGGGCAAGCGCGGCCACTTGCCCTACGGGATACCGACACCTGGCCGGTTGGGCGTGTTCGCGTTAGGCGGCCGGGGCCGGCGCAGGTTCCTCCTTCTTGTCGCCGATCGACTTGACCTGACCGGCCAGGCTGGACGCGGGACCCAGAATCTGGCTGACCAGGTTGCTCGCCGGCGACAGGGCCAATTGGATAACCCGGCCAATGGCTTCGGCCTTGGTCGGCATTTTCAGGGCCTGGGCGAAGGTGATTTCCAGGCCCTCGGCCACCGCGGTCTTGACCTTGAAGTTCTTGTCGTACTTCCTGATCAAGCCGTCGATTTCCTTGCTCAGCTCGGCCACGCTGCTGCCGCCCCAGGCGACCAGGGTGGACCCTTCCCAGGCCTTAGAGATCTTCACCCCCAGGCCGTCGAAGACCCGCTGGGCCAGGCTGTTCTTGACCACTTGAAAACGGATGCCTTTCTTGCGCAGCCCCAGGCGAATCTGATTGTCGGCCGTGCTGCCCAGGCCCGTGACGCTCATCAGGACCATGTCGCGGACGTCTTTGAACGTCTGCGTCAGGGCATCCATTTCCATTTGCTTGATGACTTTGCTCATAAAAGACTCAGTGTTTGGCAAATCGGTTAATTAGATTCAACGCTTTCCTTTTCGATCCATGAAGCCATAGATCTTATCCAATTTTGTTTTGGCTGCTTTGTTTCCCTTAAACGCCGCGATGATTAACGCCTTTCGTTTTGAAAAACTCTTAACTCTTCGGAGAGATTCTTCCGCGGTGATGCCAACACCATCGGGGCGAATGAATGGGAAACTATACAGCTTTTTTGAGGTCTTTTTCTTCATGTTTGGCTGATGATTTTTCTCATGGGTGACTCGGTGTTTGATGATAAACGGGATACACTGCAATCAAAACTTTTTCTTCGCTTAACTTGGAAATAATTGAATCATGAAGGTAATCAACGTATTCCTCCAGGAGTTCCCTGTCTTCCACAAACCGAAGTGGTTTAATGTCGGTGAAAAGCAGATTAATCCTGTCTTGAAGGATCTTTCCTCCCTTTGAATGATACAAACCCTTCAGGCCAAGATTTACCGAACACCCGCCGAAGGTACGAGAAAATTCGCCCTCCAACTCGTTTTGTAGCCGCGGGTAGACGGCGTCCGGCAAGTCGGGAAAAAAGATTTCAATCCTTACCTTTTCGGACAGCGGCAAAGATCTTGTCCTTTCGTAATGGCAGCTCCTTCATGCGCTTGATGACTTCCTCGCGGGTTAATTCCACCCGTTCGGGTCTCCTCGATTTTTTTCGCTTTTTTTCCATGCCTACACTCCTTCCTCTTCCTTTACACCGCCACCGGTATGCCCGGGCTCATGGTCGAGCACAGGGTGACCGACTTGATGTAGTGGCCCTTGACGCCGCTGGGCTTGGCGGCCTTGATCTGCTCGACGAAGGCGTTGATGTTGTCGGCCAGATGGTCGTCTTCGAAGCTGATCTTGCCGACGCCGGCGTGGACGTTGCCGCCCTTGTCGGAGCGAAACTCGACCTTGCCGGCCTTGAATTCCTTGACGGCGACGGCCACGTCGCCGGTGACGACAGTGCCGGCCTTGGGGGTGGGCATCAAGCCGCGCGGGCCCAGCGTTTTGCCCAGCCGCGAGACCTTGCCCATCAGATCTTGCGTGGCCAGGGCGACGTCGAAGTCGAGCCAGTTTTGCTTCTGGATCTTCTCGATCAGGTCGTCCGAGCCGGCAAAGTCGGCGCCGGCTTCCTTGGCCTTGGCCACGTTATCGCCCTGGCAGAAGACCACGACGCGGACCGACTTGCCGATGCCGTGCGGCAGCGATACGGTGCCGCGGACCATCTGATCACTCTGGGAAATATCCAGTCCCAGGGCCATGTGGATTTCCACGGTTTCATCAAACTTGCCGCGCTTCATTTGCTTGAGCAGGCCGATGGCTTTTTTCAAAGGGGCCGGTCCCTCCTTGGCAATTTTCTGCCGCAAATTGCGGAGGTGGTTGGTCAATTTTTTTCCGCGCGGCGGAGCATTGCCGGGGCGTTTGCCGCGTTTCTTGCCGGGCTCGGCGGGGGTAGTTGGGGCGGCGGGCGCCACGGGGGCGGTCCCTTCCCCAGCGGCGGGGGCAGCCGGCTTATCCGCCGGCGGGGCGGCCGGAGCCGTCTTGTCCTTGGCTTCCCTGGCCTTGGGGCCTTTCTTTTCCTTGGGGGGCGCTTCCCCGGCCGCCGGGGCCGCTTCTGGCGGTTTATTTTCGCTTTCGGCGGATGCTTCTTTCTTGGCCATTGCATCTCTCGAATAGTTCCCGCAGGCTTGAAGAGTTAGTAGTCCCGGCTTTAGCCGGTTTACCGCCTGAAGGCGGTACTACGAACCCGCCCGCGGGCTTGGGTCGCGTGTCTATCCTTCCACATGAACACCCATGCTTCGGGCGGTGCCCTCGACGATGCGCATGGCGTGGTCTTCATCGCGGGCGTTTAGGTCATTGAACTTGCGCTTGGCGATTTCGCGAACCTGGGCTTTGGTCACGCTGAAGCCCTTGTACTTGCCGGTGCCCTTGGTTTTCTCCTCGCCCTGGATCAGCTCGCCGCCCTTTTTCTTTTCAATGGGTATGCCGGCGGCCTGCTTGAGGAGGATGGCCGCGGGCGGGCTTTTCACCTCGAAGGTGAAGCTGCGGTCGCTAAACACCGTGATAACCACGGGTATGGTGACACCGCGGGCGTCCTTGGTCCGATCGTTGAACTGCTGGACAAACTGGCCGATATTGACACCATGCTGGCCCAGGGCGGGCCCCACGGGCGGCGCGGGGGTGGCCTGCCCACCGGGACATTGTAACTTGATTTGGGCGGTCATCTGTTTGGCCATGATGTTTACCTTCCGTTTGTAACAGCCCGTGCTTGGTAGGAAAAGCGGGCTCAAGCCCGCACTACAAACTAAACCAATTCCACTTGCCAGTATTCCAGCTCCACGGGCACCGGCCGGCCGAAGATGGTCAATTCGACCCGCACGGCGCCCTTGGCTTCCAGGATTTCCTTGACTTCGCCTTCCATGCCGGCGAAAGTGCCGTCTTTGACCTTGACCTTGTCGCCGCGATCGTACTTGGGCTTGGTCGGCCGCTGATCGCCCGGCTTGACCTGGTCCTGCTGTTGCAGCATGAACTCCACTTCATGGTCTTTCATCGGTTGCGGTTTGGTATGCATGCCGCCGCCGACGAAATCGCCCACCCCCGAGGTTTCCCGGAATAAATAGAGAATCCGATCGTTGTATTCCACATTAACCATGAGATAACCGGGAAACTTCTTGCGTTCCTTGACCACGCGCTTGCCGTTGCGCATCTCGGTGACGCGCTCGACGGAGATGATGATCTGGCCGAAATATTCGCCCAGCCCTTCGATCTTCACGCGACGTTCAATGGCCTCCTTGATCGATTCTTCGCGGCCGCTCTGGACCTTGACGACGTACCATTTCTTCTTGTCCTCGGCGGGAGGCTGCGGGACTTCGGCGGCGCCGTTGACCGGGGTTTCCGGGGGGCCTTCACCGTCCGGGGGGTCGGGGTTTTTGCTTTCTTCCGCCATGGGATTCATCCCACCAGGGGCTTGGGTGCCGGAACTTACCATTTGGCTTCTTCCCGCCGTTGTTCCATTGCTGCTTTGACGTCCACGTACAGCACGCGTATCCAATCCCAGCTCAAGACCTTGATCCAGATAATGTCAATGACAAAGAGAAACATCGCCAACAGGATCACCGTCACCAGGACGACGACGGTATCTTGTTTCAGCCGCTTGGTGCTGGTCCAGGAAACCTTGTTCATTTCCGCTTCCGTGGCGATGAGGAAATCGGCGAACGTCGGCAGATTGACGATCCGCCAGCACAACCAGACCAGGGCCAGGACCAACAAAAGGGGCAGGGTCAGGTGAACCTTGTATAGGATCGGCACGGCCGGGTGGCCGCTGGCCAGGAGCACGCTGTGCACCTCCATCTCGTCGCCTTGGTGTTTGCCTGTCAGCTTGAGGACGTCGTTGACCCGTTTGCCGGTCAGCACCTTTTCCAGCTGGTCTTTTTTGGTCAAGTTTTCCTCATCCACCTTGGTGGCCACGAAGCCTTCTTTCAGGCCGGCCCGGTCGGCGGGGGAGCGCTCCAGCACTTGGGTAATGCGGGTGCCCGCGCCTTCCCCTTGTTTAAGGTCCTCGAATTCGAAGCCGTAAAAGACCCCCGGCTCGCCGAGGAAGGGAATGAGCATTTTCCAGTCGTTGGAAATGACCTGGTTGTTGGGTCCCTGCTTATCGTTGCCGAGGGTTCTCGATAGGGTAAAGATGCCGTACCCCCCGAGGATCAGGAAAGCCACCACCGTACAGCGCCGCACCCGCAGCCCCTGAGTCGGCTTGTACGCGGTAGCATGAAACCAACCTTTATCCTCGCGGTTTTGCAAGAACTTGGCAAAACCCGGCTTGCGGAACAGCAACAAGGTAAAAAACAACAAGCCGCCGCCCACTCCAGCGGACAGGATCATGCTCAACCCAGCCGATTCTTCCGGGACCCACCAAGCCACCTTGTTTGTGATCCACAAGGTGACCAGGAAGAACAGGCACAGAAAGAAGACCCCGGCCCGCAGGCCGTGCTGGGTCTGGGGGCCTTCCAGGCGCCGGCCCAGGAAAAGGAACCCCGCAATCGCCACCGCCTCCACCAGGATCAGCAAGGTCCCGGACAGAAAGGGGTTGCCTTCCAGAACGCCCAACTCCTGGGTCCACAAGTACGGCAAACCGGCCAGCACCATGAACAGGCTGAACAGAACGTACAGTCCCCCCAAAAAGCTGCTAATGGCCAGCTGCACGTGGGGAGAACGCGGCATCGGCTCCGCGATCGTTTTTTCTGCCGTGGCCATGGCCCTTCCTTACTGTCTCGTATCCCGCGGGCGACCTAGTGTCCCCTTAAACTTCGATTGACGGGTGGTTTGTAGCCGCAGGCTTCAGCCTGCGTCGCACCGCCTGCCACATCGCAGGCTGAAGCCTGCGGCTACGAGTCATCCCACATTTTCGGACCCGTCATTCGAACGGGACCCACCGGTCGATCGTTCAGGTTCCAGCAGGGGCGGAGCGACTCGAACGCTCAACCGCCGGTTTTGGAGACCGGTGCTCTAC
>CAZFGM010000162.1:0-12314 GCA_964518515.1 uncultured Alcaligenaceae bacterium
ATCGAGTGTCGGACAAAGCCCGAGTCGCAAGCGGGGGAAGTTGTTGACGTGCGTGTCCCAGCCGGTATTGGCCGGGCCATACTCGTCCCAATAGACGGTCACCACGCGCACCCCGGCCTCGATCAGCCGCCGGGCCGTCAGGGCCGCCTGGCCGAATAAGGTGTAGCCGTAGCGGGCGCGAATCGCCTCCGGCTCGCGGGTCACATCCAGGGCCGTGGCGCAGCGGGGCGCGGTGAGCATGTCCAGGGCCATCTGTTGATAGCGATCGAAACTCCGTGTCGCGGCGGTCCGGTCGAGGCCGCCGCGTGCCGCTTCAAGCTGCTCCCGTAGCCCGATCCGCCCGCGCATCTGGTCCAGGGTCACGTGTGCTGGCAAGTCCAGACCGGACCGCGCGATCTGGTGAGGGAGGCCCGTCCTGGGTGCGTGCGCCAGGGTCGTCGGCGCCATGAAGCGGAAGGTGCTTTCGGGGGTGATGCCGTCGAAGGGATCGAAGTGGCTGTGGATGGCATTGCCGCCCCGGGCCGAGGGGAAGCCGGTGGCCCGGCTGGCCTGGCCGTGAAACTCCGCGAAGGTCGGCTCCCACTCCCTTCCCAACCACGCCGCCGTCAGCCCGCGATGGCTCTGGTTGTCGCTGCGGCTGTTGAGAGGCCAGGGCAGGCACATGTTTCGCGGCATGCCGCGCGGCTGCGGCGCCTGGCTCCGTTCCCACAGAAAGTCCAGCACCGACCCGTAAAACGGCCAATATTCCGACGGGTTGCGCAGCGGGTTTTGCGGGATGCCCGACAACGCGTAGGCCACGCAGTGCGTCGGGTACGGATGGGTCAGCGCGCGGACCAAGGTGACGCGGTCCAAGAGCCCCGCGATCCGCGGCAAGTGCTCGCAGATGTGCACGCCGGGCAGCCGGGTGGCGATGGGCTTGAACTCTCCCCTCACCTCCACCGGCGCTCGCGGCTTCGGGTCGAGAGTATCGAGCTGGCTCCAGGCGCCGTAGAGGAACAGAACAATACACGATTTGGCCTTGCCGAAACTGCGCTCGTGAGGCAGGCTGCCTGCCTGCCGGAAGCGCACGGCAGGCTGGAAGCCTGCCCCACGCGCTGCCTGGACTTCTTGGTTGTGGAGCAGGTCGCTCAAGCTCAGCCCGAACAGGCTTAGCCCGCCGACATGCAACAAATCCCGCCGGCTCGGCTGATTGCACAGCTTTTTTGGCAAACCCTGAACGCGAAGCATAAGCCCCTCCTATCCTGGAGGCAAGCGGTCCTCATTGGCTCTTTCGCAAACGCAACCCCTATGGCGGTTCCGCGGTGGACATGTTCAATGAGAAAGAGCCGTCCATCGCTTTGCCCCCCCAGTCGTTCATTTACGGGTCGGCTAGCTAGTGTTTCTGTGCAAGTTTCTGTGCAAAACGCTCACACCCCCCCCAGCCGGGTCGGATGAAGGGCCTGAACCATGCCCCAGTTCGGCTCTCCCTAAGGTCGTTTCCCTTGATGAAAAGGGGAGTTACTCACAAAAGCTCGGCAATCGGATTCCCCTGGGGAAGCACCGGAATGGGCCGGCCCTGCTGATCGTAGAACACCGTGTTGTAGTCTATGCCCAGAACATGGTACATGGTGGCGAAGAGGTCGTGGGGATGGACGGCATTGTCGCGGGGATAAGCGGCCCGGGTATCGCTGGCGCCGATCACCCTTCCGGCCTGGAGCCCGCCGCCGGCGACCAGCACGCTGAACACCGAGGCCCAGTGGTCGCGGCCCGCATCGCGGTTCACCAGCGGGGTGCGGCCGAACTCGCCCAGCACCAGGATCAGAGTTTTATCTAAAAGTCCGCGGGCGACGAGGTCTTCGAGAAGGGCCGACACCGCCCGGTCAAGGGGGGGCAGCAGGTCTCGTTTCAGGATCGAGAAATTATCCTTGTGCGTGTCCCAATCTTGCCGCAGCCCGCATTGCAGCATGAGGAAGGTGACCCCCGCTTCCACCAGCCGCCGGGCCAGCAGCGCTCCCTGGCCCCATTCGTGTGCCCCGTACCGATCCCGCAGGCGCTGCGGCTCGCGCGACAAGTCGAAGCCGGCGCGGAGGCGCTCGTTGAGCAACAAGGCCATCGCCTGGTCGGTTAATTCTCTGTGCGCGCGGGACGCCGCGGACTGATCCAACCGTTCCAAAAGATGGTGCCGGCCGCGCAGACGCTGCCCGGTCAGTTCCGCTTGCAGTCGCAGGGCGGGGACTTCGAACCGCTCGGAGGCGGACCGGGGCAGTTGGCCGCTTTCGAACGGCTCATGGCGCGGCCCGAGATAGGCGGCCGCGCCGAAGGGTGAGCCGCCATAGGCATGGTGGAAACTCCACGGCACGGCCACATAAGCCGGCATTCCTTGCCGCCGCGGGCCACGCAACCGGGAAACGATGGACCCCAGAGCCGGCTTCTCAATGACCGCTCGGGCCGTGCCCGGCCGGCTGCCCATCCAACCGGTGAGCATCTGGTGTTCAGCCGGCGCATGGCTGGGGTTGTCGTGATACAACGAGCGCACCAGGCTGTAACGGTGGGCTTGACGGGCCAGGAGGGGCAAGTGCTCGCCAATCCGGACGCCGGCCGCCGAGGTCGCTATGGAGGTGAACTCGCCGCGAACGTCGGCGGCAGCGGCCGGCTTCGGGTCGAAGGTTTCCAGGTGGGAGGGGCCGCCGTCCAGGAAAAACACGATGCAAGCGCTATCGGCACGGCGACGCGTGGGGCTGGCCGTTTGTCCGGCTGGAGCCAAACCGCCAGCGCCCAGGGCCGCCAATCCCACCGCGCCCCGAAGGAAGGCACGCCGGCTTTGCGCCGTGAAACATCGCGCCGCGGGTTGGACACCGATACGCCAATGAGTCATGTGCCACCCCAGATCCACTTTCTGCCTGACCATTCAAGATGATTATAAGATCGGCTCGGCGCACCCTGCAAAGGAAAAATTGCCCCCTCCTATCCTGGAGGCAAGCGGTCCTCATTCCCCATCGCTTTGACCATCTTTTGTCCGCGAGTCGTCTATTTAGCCCACCAATTCCCGGATCGGCTCTCCATAAGGCAGAATGGGGATCGGCCGGCCGGCGAAGTTGGCGAACTCGTGCCGCGGGTCGATGCCCAGGAAGCGGTAGATGGTGGCCAGCAGATCTTGCGGCCGCACGGGGCGCTCGACGGGGTGCTCGCCGCGGCGGTTGGTGGCGCCGATGACCTGCCCCATGCGCAGGCCGCCGCCGTAGACCAAGGCACAACCCGCCGCTCCCCAGTGGTCCCGCCCCGGAACCCCCTGGTAGTAGCGCACGCGGGGGGTGCGGCCGAATTCACCCGCCACCACGACGAGCACGTTCCGGTCCAGTCCCCGGCTGCCCAGGTCCTCGATCAAGGCACTGACCGCTTGATCGAAGAAAGGTCCTCGCCCCTTCATGGTTCCAAACACGTGGGTGCCGCAGGGATGGTCGTCCCAGCTGTCGTGCCAGGGTCCGGGAGGGTGAAAGCGCACCGCGACCACGCTGACCCCCGCTTCCACCAGGCGTCGGGCCAGCAGCGCTTGCTGGCCGGCCTTGTGCCGGCCGTAGCGGTCGCGGAGGCGCGGGTCTTCGCGCTCCAGGTCAAAGGCCCGGCTCGCCTGGGGGCTGGTCAGCAGGCCCCAGGCACGCTGCTGGTAGCGGTCCAGGGCCTGCATGTGACCCGAGGCGTCCACCTCGCGGCGCACGCTGTCGAAGCGGGCTAACAGGTCCATGCGGTCAGAGAACCGTCGTGTGGAGATCGCCTCCGGGCGCTGCAGGTTCTCCACCCGGAAACCGGCCTGGCTTGGGTCGGCCAGCACCGTGAAGGCCCGATCGCTGGGTCCCAAGTAGGCCGAGCCTCCCCGCGGTATGCTGGGGGCGCCAAGGGCCACGTAATTGGGCAGCGGTGTTGGGTGGCCCCGGCGCATGCGGTGGATCACCGAGCCCAGATCGGGATGGTCCGGAGGCCCGAAGATCACTCCCGTGCGATCATACCCCGTAATGAAGGTATGGGCGGCCGAAACATGGTCGGAGGATGCTTGATGCAGCGACCGGATCACGCTGCAGCGGTCGGCCAACTGGGCCAGTCGGGGCAGCACTTCACAGTAACGGACCCCGGACAGGCGCGTGGCAATCGCCCCCAGTTCGCCGCGAATCTCGAGCGGCGCCTCCGGCTTGGGGTCGAACGTCTCGAACTGGCTCGGCCCGCCGTCTTGCCAGAGCAAGATCAAGGAAGTGTCATTCCGCGCCGGCGTGGTCCCCGCCTCGGCACGCAGGCGGCAGATGTTCGGCAGGGTGAAAGTACCCATTCCCAGCAGCACCTGCCGCAGGAAAGAGCGCCGGCTTGGACTCGGGAATTCTTCCATCTTCCCCTCCGTTTAGGGTTTTCGGCGATGCACGGTACTCAATCGTCGAGTTCCTTGCGGACGAGCTTCTTGTAAGAAGTTGCGAACGGAGTTTGATAGACGTTTACCGCCAAAATCTCCTGATGGCCATTCTCATACACCAGCGCCAAGCAGTCTATCGGCTGCCTCATGGCGTTCTCGGAATGCTGGCGGCCTCGTAGCCAACGCGCCAGGCGTTTCAACGATGCCTCACGGGCTTCCTGCCGCAAGGCATCGCGCCAAGGCTGCACCTGGGCGAGCACCTGCGGATCATCGACCCGAATGACCACCCAAATAGAACTTTTGGTCTTTTCGTCCCACTGGCGGCCCCGGACCTCAGCGTAGGAGAGCCGGCCTGCACTGCCGAATCGGAGCCAAGCAAGGACACCCAGCATGGCCAAGGCAAAAAGGGCGACGACGGTACGCGGACGACGCTTCATGAGTGTCGCCAGTTTGCCGCTCTTCACAAAACACGTCCAGCCCAAGAACAAGGACCAGAACAAAACAGCTATTCCTAGCCACACGCCTGCTACTGTAAGGGCGTCCCGCGCAGCGGAAAGATAAGGGAAACTGTGTTCGTCATGAGCGACTGTATATTCATTCTGAACCCACGTGATCAAGCAGTTTAGGGCAAAGCAGAGCGGCGCCAGCCAACCCACGCTGAGGAGAGAAAAAACAATGACGATTGCCCGCATCGCTTCACTCCGCAGGTGGCTTGATTCTATTTGGTGTGCTCCGCGTTGCACGACCACGCCGGTCACTTCAAAGGCATGTCAGCTAGCAAAGCTCTTCGATCGGCGTTCCGCAGGGCAGCACCGGCACCGGGCGGCCGGTGTGGGTGAGGTACTCGTGCTTGGTATCGACGCCAAGATGGCGATACATGGTGGCCAGCACGTCTTCCACGATCTTGGGGTGGGGTGATCGGGGGTAGGCGCCGCGGGCGTCGGAGGCCCCGACCACCCGGCCGCCGTGGATGGGACCGCCGGCCAGGGCGGCGCTGAAGACATTGGGGTAATGGTCGCGGCCCGCGTCGTTGTTGACCTCCGGCGTGCGGCCGAACTCGCCCCAGGCAATGACCAGGGTCGTCGCCAGCAGCCCGCGCTGGTCGAGATCCTCGATCAGCGCCGAATACGCCCGGTCCCAGCGCGGCAAGAAGCCCTGACGCAGCGATTCGAAGCCCTTGACGTGCGTATCCCACCAGCGGCAGTCCACCGTCACCAATCGCACCCCCGCTTCGACCAGCCGGCGGGCGAGGAGGATGCGCTGGCTCCAGGCCGGCGCCCCGCAGCGGTTGGACTCCGGCGGCCGGAACGCCGGCAGAAAGCCGTAGCGCTCGCGGACCGGGGCCGGTTCCTTGTCCAGGTCAAAGGCGTCCCGTGCGGCCGTGGCGGTAAGCACGTCCCAGGCCTGATGCTGGTAACGATCCTGCGCTTCCATTTGCCCGCGGGCATCGATGTCGCGGCGGAGCTGATCGAAGCTGGCCAGCAGTTGGCGGCGCTCGCCGAGTCGCTCCAGCGTGACCGCTTGCGGAAGGGCGAAGTTCGGCAGGCGGAAGGGGCCCGGATTGGCCGGGTCGGCCGGCATGGTCTCGAACGGCTTGTGGGCCACGCCGAGGTAGGCCGGCCCGGTGCCCGGCACCATGCGCGGGATCATCACGTAAGCCGGCAGGTGCGGCGATAGATGGCCCAGCTGCCGCGACACGATCGAGCCGCAGCTCGGATAGGCGTTGTCATTATGGTCATTCCCGTTCCGGCTTGGATGGCGATAGCCTGTGAAACAGATCTGGTCGGCCGTGGAATGGCCCGCATGTTCGTGATGCAGATCGCGGATGATTGACCATTTGTTCATGATCCTGGCCGACAGAGGCAGCATGTCGGACAGGATGATATCCGGTACGCTGGTCCGCTGGACGCCGAACTCGCCACGGAATTTATCGGGGGCGTCGGGTTTGGGGTCCCAGGTATCCATGTGGCTGGGCCCGCCGCGCATCCACAGGATAATGACCGAGTTTCGGCGGGTGGATTCCACACCGGCCGCGCGTCCTTCGAGGCGCAGCAAGTCGGCCAGGCTCAGCCCGGCGGCGCCGAGCATGCCGGCCCGCAAGAAACTCCGGCGATCCAGCCGCAAGTGCCGGCGGAACTCCGCACAGCCGATTCGCCTGTTCTCGTGGTTGGCCATGTGCTTCTCCCGAATGTGGTGGGTCAACGGGTTGGAGGAAGGACGTTACAGCCGGGCAGCGCGGCGGGAATCAAACAATCGTATCCTATCCGGGCCAATTGGGCTAGGGCAAGGAAAATTCCAGATTTCCAGAAGAATCCTTCGAGGATTTCCGCCGTCCCGCACGATGTCGCCTCAATTATTAGCGGAAAGCCGCGGCTACGGCTATTTGATTTGCCAGGATGTCGTCGCCGAACCGGCCGCTTGTTTAATCATCGGCGCCCAAATCAAACGGCTGGCGGCGCTGTGTGCGGACATTCTGGGTAAATTCCCCGGTTTTCGGGTTGAAGTTCACGACGGCAAAGGACCCTTGATGCACATCTTTCGAGTAGGCCTGTGGTCCTTACGTGGCGAACGGGGGGACATCGTCCACATCTACAGATTCCTCACGGAGAAGGCTGAGGAATTCGGGGCAGAAGTCGAGGACGGTTTGTTCGCAAAATTGGTGTGAGCCAGCGGTCAAGCTAAGTTACCAAAAGAGCAGCCGGGAAGGAGGGCGTCCTCCGCCTGTTCGGTCTGAGCCGGGGGAGGTCGCTCTTTCCTGAAGCTCGCGTAAAAGAAAAGCCAGTGGATTTAAGGTTGAGCCAGGGCCGAGGCCCCGGCGACCACACCGCATGAAGCGGAGTGGCGAAGGCCACGGCATATGCGTCACGCGGATTGCCCCTTCCAGGTCCTCGGTCCCCCTGTTGCGAGAAAATGATTTTCTTTAGGGCGAAAAGTTCGAATTATGTTCGCGCTTTTCATAAAGTTTTTTGGTTGCCTAACTTAGGACGCTCCCGGAGGTTGCCGTGTGTCGGGCTTTGGGGATACCAGGGAGGTGTCAGCTTTCTCGAGAAACCCAATTCGCCTCTTCGCGGCCAGGCAAATAGGAAGGTTCGGAATGATTGCTGGCCTTGCTGGCCCCGTTCTTGGTGGGCAAGAACGTGCGGAACGGATCGTCCGCCGGGGCACGTGTCGATTCCGGCGAAGGCGGTGGCTCTTCCTCGGCCGGCGGTTCCTTGGCGAGCTGCCATTTCAGGTAGGCGATGGTGCCCCAGATGATCAGAACGCCGCTGACGAAGCCGCCGAGGTGGTCCCAGTAAGCGATGCCGCCGCCCATGGGGCCTTGCTCGATGCCCAGGACCGCCGACACGTATTGCCACAAAAACCAGAAACCCAACACCGCGATGGCCGGCAGCTCGATCACGCCAATATATAAGCCGAACCACAGTTTGATCTTGTTAAGCGGGAAGACAGCGACGTAAGCGCCCATGATGCCGGAGATGGCGCCGCTGGCGCCCAGGCAAGGAATCACCGAGTTGGGATTGCTGAGGATATGGGCCAGGCCGCCGCACGTGCCGCATACCAGGTAAAACACCAGGAACCGCCCGTGGTTGAGGGCGCTCTCCACGTTCCGGCCGAAGATGACCAGAAACCACATGTTGCCCACCAGGTGCACCCCGTTGACGTGCAAAAACATCGACGTGAGCAGCGTGAGGAAAATGGGAAACGGCCCCGGATACTGGGGAATCGGCACCCATTCGTCCTTGTAAGTGACCGGAGCGTACTCGCGCAGCCGCGGATTGGGGTGATACACCGGCACCTTGAGCTTGACATACTGCGGCTTGGTGAAATCCTTGAGCTGCGTGATTTCCGCGGGCACCAGGCTGAAACCGTACGTTAAAGGTTCGCCCACGGCCTGCTGCAGGCAAAAGGCCAGGACGTTGACCACAATCAGACCGCCGGTGACCCAGGGAATGCGTTGCTGTTTGCCGCCTTCATCGCCAATAATGAACATGCGTGCGCTCCGGCTGATTTGCAACCTCGCTCAAGCATAGGTCACAATACCGCAGCGCGCGAAACGGGCGGCGGGGTTCATCCCCGCGTCGCGGAAACGGCGGGGGGGTTTATTAATCAATGGTTCGGTAAAAAGCTAAAGGCGAGCGGGAAAAATTACCAATTACCAATTACCAATTACCAATTGCCAATTACCAATTGCCAATTGGAATACCTTGCATTGGAAAAATCGGGTTGAATTCCTAATTGGCATTTGGCAATTGGTAATTGGCAATTGGTAATTTTTCATCTGCCCCGAAAGGGGCCACTACTTCCGGGCCACGTCCCGGAAGAAGCGTAGCCTCTTATCGAACCGTTGTTATTAATACCCCCGCCGTGTCGCGGAAACGGCGGGGGTGAACCGGGTGAACCCCGCCGCTCGTCATTCATAATCGATGCGAAATGCTTTGTTGGTGATGAACACCACGGTCACGTCGCCGTCGGCGCTGGCGCCGTGCTCCATGACTTCGCCTTCCGGAAACCAAACGAAGCTGCCCAGCCCGAAGGCGCCCTTGTGAGTTACCAGAGTTCCTTCCAGAACATACATGCCGTGGCCGCACGGATGTGTATGCCGCGGATTGATCACGCCGGCCGGATAGCGCACCAGGCGAATCTCCATCCCGGTTTCCGGATCGCAGAACAGATCCTTTCGGAACAGCGCCCGGCCGATCCGGTCGTTGAAGCGCTCTTCCCACGGGACGGTTGTGGTATCGACAGCGAGGAAGCGGTTGACGGGCATGTGGTTTGTTTCTCGCGCTGGATAGAAGAAGTGTAGTCGTCACGCTCCGCGTGAGGAGCTTCGTCACGCGGAGCGTGACGACTACACTTAGGAATCATCGGCCAGGTGATACTTGCTAATAAGACGATACAGCGCCCGGCGGCTGATGCCAAGAGCCTTGGCGGCGTGGACCTTGTTGCCCTTCTCCTGGCGCAGGACCTCCAGGACATGCCGGCGTTCCACCTCGCGCAGGTGGTGGGGATCGCCGGCGGTGGCGGAAGGGGCGCCGGCGCGGTTTTCCACCAGGCTTTCCGGCAAATCGTCGAGCGTGACGACGTGGTTTTCGGCCAGGATTTGCGCGCGCTCCAGGACGTTGGCCAGCTCGCGGATGTTGCCGGGCCAGTCGTGGCGGCACAGGGCATCCAGGGCGTCCGGGTCGATGCGAAAGGGCGCGGGACCGATTTGCCGGGTGGCCAGAAAATGCTCGACCAGCTCGGGAATGTCCTGGGCCCGCTCCCTTAGGGCGGGCAAGCGAATCGTGACGACATTGAGCCGGTAGTACAGATCCTCGCGAAACTTGCCCGCCTTCTGCTCGTCCTCGAGGTTCTTGTTGGAGGCGGCGATGACGCGCACGTCGGACAGGAGTTCCTGGGTGCTGCCGACGCGTCGGAAATGGCCGTCCTCGAGCACGCGCAGCAGCTTGGCTTGCAGGCCCGGCGCCATCTCGGCGATCTCGTCGATGAACAGCGTGCCGCCCTCGGCCACCTCGATCAAGCCGGGCTTGGCTTGCGTGGCGCCGGTGAACGCTCCCTTTTCGTGGCCGAACAACTCGCTTTCCAGCAGGGTTTCCTGCAAAGCGGCGCAGTTGATGGTGACCAGCGGGCGCTCGCGGCGCGGGCTGTTGTAATGCAGGGCGCGGGCGACCAGCTCCTTGCCCGTGCCGCTGGCGCCGCGGATCAGCACGGTGGCATCGGTCGGCGCCACTTTTTCGATCAGGCTGATGAGCCGTTTCATGGACGGACTGGAGCCGATCAGGCGATAGCGCGGCGACTCGAAATTGATCTGGTCCACCCACTGCCGCTCGCGGCGGGCCAACTTGACCTTCTCGAAGGCCTTTTGCAGGTGGATGTCCAGCTCGGGCAGGTGAAAGGGCTTGGTGAGGTAGTCGTAGGCGCCGCGCTTCATGGCCTCGATGGCGGTCTCCATGCTGCCGTGGGCGGTGAGCATGATGGCCTCGAGCTCGGGCTGGCGCTCCTTGAGCTGGCTCAACAGGTCGATGCCGCTGGCGTCGGGCAAGTGCAGGTCGAGCAGAGCGACGTCGAAGCGGCGCTGGCCGGCCAGGGTCATGGCCTCGGCGACGGTGCCGGCCCCCGCCACCTGCATGCCCAATTTCGCAAAGCGCTTGACCAGGGTCGGCCGCAACACCTCGTCGTCTTCCACGATCAACAACCGCAGCGCCGAACGCTCCGCATTGGCCATGGTAAAATTTCCAAAAGGAAATGGATTTTGTATGCCCATGTTACTTTATCCTTGCCGGGAGAAAAGTGGCCAGAGGTCAGAGGTCAGAGGCCCCTATTCCGCAACCGCCGCGGGAGGCGCGGATCCCGGCCCGCGGG
This sequence comes from uncultured Alcaligenaceae bacterium, assembly GCA_964518515.1. GTDB lineage: Bacteria > Planctomycetota > Planctomycetia > Gemmatales > Gemmataceae > CAZFGM01. The sequence goes on from CAZFGM010000162.1 coordinate 10,739, forward strand.
CATCGCGCACCTCGCGCACGTACTGATGGCAGCGAATGCAGGTCATGGTCATGTCGAGATAGGCCAGGGCCACGCCATCAAGGTTCTTGTCCTTGGCTTTCTGGACAATGACTTCGGCGGCCCGGCGAAATTCGTTGCTGTGCAACTCGAAGCGTGGGGTTTTCAGGGCGAACCAGTCGGCTGTTTTGCTCAGCTGGATCAGTTCCTCCGCCGAGCGGGTGATTTTGGCGAAATCGCTCAGGGCCATTCCTTCCAGGAGCAATTGGGCATTTTTGAGCTTGGCCGCCATGAGCTTGCTGAGCCGTCCCTGGGCGGTGGCCTCGCCAGGGGAAGAAATGCCGAAGCCGAGAGTGAAAGCCAATACCACGGCCAGGACTGCGGGCAAACGTTTCATAATAATCCCTCCAGAAAAAAACGCGACACCAGAGAGGCTTTGCAACGAAATAGTAGGTCAGGCTTTCCAGCCTGACCGAGCTAGCCCAATGTCAATCAACCTGGTCAAACGAAGTCAGCCTGGAAAGGCTGACCTACAAATGCGTTGCAAAGCCCACCACAGAGGTGGAGAGCAAATTCCGGGCCGTAGATTCCAGGCCGCGAACCGCAAGGGTGCATCGCCTCGCTCTAGAGAATTGTTGTGCTATTCGCTGTGGCATATCCGCACAGGGCATGGTCACAATCCGCACGTTTCCGTCTCCGCGTATTGAGAAGGTAAATATTTTGCGTTTCCCGCTGGGAAAAATTGGCCCCGAAAAAACGCGGAAAAGGCACTCCAGTTGCAGGCATTGGGATTCAATCGCCCCCGGAGAAACCCCATGAATCCCGTGACGAATCCGACCCCCAATCCGGACCCGGTGCCCTCCGAGCAAGAACCCATGGCCGCGCCGGACCGCCTGATGGTCTTCATGTTTTTCGCCGGCCTGGCTTTGTTCGGCGGCATCCTGCTCCTGGACCTGCTCAGGGCCTTGTTCCTGGGGCGGTAAACCCTGCAACGTTGAATCCGTGTCGAAGAGGAAAACAAACCGCCCCCGGGCGGAGCGCTCGGGGGCGGCGGAGAGAACGCTGGGACCTCCGTTTACGAGGAGGTGCTGCCGACGGCATTGCCCACCGTGGTGAAGGTGGCATTGGCATTGGTGCCCAGGGCCGTGATGGCCGTGATGCACACCACGATGATCAGGGCCAACATGACGGCGTATTCCACTGCGGTGGGGCCGTCTTCCCCGTGGAGAAACTTCACCACGGCACGTTGCATGCGGGAAATCATGAGAAGTCCTTTCTGGTCCAGAGAAAGAAGCCGCCCCTAAGGCGCGGCGGCTGGGAGATACCGGCGACCGCGTCGCCGGCTCAAGGACCACCCGCAGCGGCGCACCGGCCGCGCACGACCGGGGGTTTGGACCACTCCTTTCGGTAACCAGGCGATCCCAACCGCGCCAAGCGTAGGACAGGTTTTCAACCTGTCCTTTTCCCGGACAGGTTGAAAACCTGTCCTACGTTCGCCGTGCAGCAGGGACCCATGGCTTTGCGTCCCACTCTTGCGAATGGTTTGCCTTTAGGCGAGCGGCAGTTGATAATCTACCCG
>CAZFGM010000163.1:0-12254 GCA_964518515.1 uncultured Alcaligenaceae bacterium
GCTAGTAACTTCCCGGTTACAAAGCTGCCGTTGACAATTATTCTGCGGATTCCTGCTTCCTTGGCCCAGGCGAGGAATTGCACTAATTCCTTGTTTTCCACAGCGCGTTCCTCCGACCCACTACCAAATCTTTGCACAATCTCATCAAGGGTGGAAGAGTGAATTCCTGGAGGCAAATTTCCGTAATCGTCAAAAGGAGGGAACATATTTATTATCTCATTATCTTACCCGGATTTCCCATTCACTGGCAGCTCGCAACCCCCATTTCGCAACCTCATAACCCTTTGCCAATCTCTTCTTGAATCCGTTCCACCTCTTCGACGCCGACCGACAGGCGGATCAAGCCGTCGCTGATGCCCTGGCGTTTTCTTTCGGCCGGGCTGACGTAGCGGTGCGACGTGGTGGCGGGATGGCTGAGGGTGGTCGTGGTATTGCCGAGCGACGGGCTGAAGGGAATTCCGGGAGCCTGGTGGAGGAAGCGGTTGACGGCGTCGCGGCCGCCGGGCAGCTCGAAGCAGAGCATGTTGCCGAACGCCCCCCGCAGGAGGGAGCGTGCCAACTCGTGGTCGGGATGATCGGGCCGGCCGGGGTAAAGGACGCGGCCGACGCCGGGCTGGTCGGCCAGCCAGTCGGCCAGGACGGCGGCATTGGCCGAGGCCGCACGCATGCGCAGGTCGAGCGTGGACAGACCGCGTTCGCCTAGCCAGCAGTCAAACGGATTGGACGCCAGGCCCCAGATGCTGAGGGCGGCTTGCACCGCCGGCGCCAAATCGCCGTCTCGGCCGGCAACGAGTCCGAGCGTGATATCACTGTGTCCGCCGATCATTTTCGTCAAACTTTCCATGACCACGTCCGCCCCGAGCTCGAGCGGCCGGCACAACACCGGCGTGGCGAAGGTGTTGTCCACGATCAACAGGGCGCCGTGCTCGTCGGCCAAGGTCGCCAGTGCGGCCACGTCCACCAGCCGCAAGAGCGGATTCGACATGGTTTCGACAAAGAGGATGCGGGCGCCCTGGGCCAGCGCCGCCTCGACCTGATCCAGGTCGTTGGCATCGACCCACTGGCAGGTCACGCCGAAACGGCCGAGCTCCTGGCCGAACAGCTGGGTCGTCCGGCCGTACAGCCGATTGCTGGCCACGATGCGGTCGCCTTGCTGCAGCGTGGCAAGCAGGATGGCGCTGATGGCCGCCATGCCCGAGCCGCATAAGGCGGCCCAGGCCGCCCCCTCGCCCTGCGCCAGCCGCTCGGCCAGCCGCCGGGCGTTGGGATGGGCGTCGCGGGCGTAGATGTATCCCGGCGCCTCGCCGTTCATGATCCGATCCAGGGCGTCCAGATCGGGCAGCGTATAAACCGACGATTGATACAGCGGCGGCACCAGCGGGGTACTCTGCCCCAGGGCATCCGCCGGCGGTTTGCCTTTGTCGGCCATGGCAATCTCCTTCCCTGATTGATTGTGGCGAAAGGGCATTGGAAGGTCAAATGAGAGAAAGCCCGTGCTGGCGTTTAGCACCCGGGAATCCCTGGCAGGACCTGGAACCAATGCCGGATGAAGGGTGCCGTTTCGCGCACGGTGAATCCGACGGGACCTAAAACAATGCCCGGGACAGGGCACACGCGAAACGGCCTTCGCGGTGGGGGCCATCGCCGCCGGATGCGCGGGCCTTGAATTGCAAACAAGTCCGCCGGCCATGGAGGATGACCTGACCGACAATATCCTGTAGAATCGACGGCTCGCCGGCGGGCTTTTTTTGGGAGGCTTCAAGCCGTGGGACGAGTCCGCCAACCCGGCGGGTCTTCCTATCAATCCCTGCCAACCTCGGCCCCGTCTATAGGGGTAGAACTTCCCGGAACCCAAGGAGATACCGCCATGTCGCGTTCCATCACTGGATGGGTGTTGCTCGGGACCCTGGTGGGTGGAAGCGGCCCTGCAGGCTGGAGCCAGGAAAAAGCGGAGGCGCCATTTTCCCATCGGGAAATCCGGGCCCCGAAAGGATTCGTTACGCATGTGGCCTTCTCGCCTGACGGTAAGCTGATGGCCGGCGGGTCGGCCGCCACCGTCGTCGTCTGGAACGTTGCCGACGGCAAGGAAGTCCAACGAATGCAATTGCCGGAAAAGCAAGTCTACCATAGCGTGGTCTTCGCCGCGGACGGCAAAACCCTGATCTGGATCGGCGGCGGAGATCCCAAGGTTCGCATCTTCGATATCAAGACCGGCAAGCAACTCCGCGAATTCGATCAACCCAACGGCCAGAAGCGCGGCACGTTTTCCACTTATTTCATCGCCTATTCTCCCGACGGCAAGCGCATGGCCTTTCACGGCGCCAATTTCTTCAAGGGCCTGGATATCGTGGACGTCGCCACGGGCAAGGTCGAGCTGCAGCTCGGGGCGGTTGCAGACTGCCGGGGCTGCGCTTTTTCCAACGACGGCAAGCTCATCGCCACGCACGCAAGCAATGGGGGCATCCACGTGTGGGACGCCGTCAAGGGCACCATGCTTCAGGAACTGAGGGACAACAACCGCGCTGCCGGCGCCGCCTATACATTCGTCGCCTTTTCTCCCGACGCCAAATTCCTGGCCAGCAGCGGCCACATCGATAATGCCGTCAGCGTCTGGAGCCTGCGCACCGGCAAGCTGGCCACCAGCGTGACCGACAAATGGTTTTTCCGTACCGCCTTCTTTTCCGACGATAGCCTGTCGTTGCTGTGCGTCTCCGACGCCAACGGCCAGGCCTTTCTGCACAATCTCGTTGCCGAAAAGGCCATCTATCACTTCAATCCGCCCCCGCGCCTGGCTCACTTCGCCGCCTTCGCGCCCGACTGCAAACGCGTGGCGGTCATCGGTCCGTCGTCCGAAGGGGGCGAAAGCAGTATCTACGGACAGTTTTCCATTTTCTTGTATGAAGTGCCGGCGAAGGCCCTGAGTCCCGTCACCGCCCAGGTTGATGAGACAACCCTGGAAAAGCTGTGGCCGGAATTGAGCAGCGACAACGATCTGCGTCTGCAGCTCGTCCTGAAAGCCTTTCGCGCCGCACCCAAGCCGACCGTGGAATTGTTCGGCAAGAAGGTGCCGCCCGTTTCCAAGGAACTCCGGGAAAAGGTCGAGAAAGCCATCGCCGAGCTGGACGATGACGCGTTCACCAAGCGCGACCAGGCCATGAAGGATTTGCAGAGCCTGGCCCACCAGTTCGCGCCGTTGCTGGAAGCGAAAATGAAGGCGGCGGCCGCGGGCGAAATCCGCAACCGCTTGACGTTCATCCTCAAGCAAATGGGGGAGGAGAAACAGCCCGCGTCTCTGGTCATGGAATTGCGGGCCTTGAACTTGCTGGAACAGATCGGCACCAAGGAAGCACGCGACCTCGTCGAACGCCTATCCCATGGTGCCGCCCAAGCCCGTTTGACCGTCGAGGCCCAGGCGGTGCTCGAGCGGATGGCAAAATCGAAGTCTCGCCGCCCAGAGCTTTGACAATTTTTCGCAGCGTTGATATCTGCACGTCGGCTTGGTTTTCGAGCTTCGACAGGCTCGGCTGCTTCATGCCGAGCGTCTGGGCGACCTCCTGCTGGCTCTTGCCCGCCAGTTGCCGAACCTCGCCCAGGAGCAATTCTCCAAGCAGTTCCTGAGTACAGCGAGCCGCCTTCGCCCGGGTTTTCTTCGTGGTCGTTCGCTTGACCAGCTCGTCGAATGACTTGGCCATAAGATTACCCTTTTCCCTTCTTCCTCCTGGGCTATGTCAAGGCGGGGCACCTGCTCGCGCTGCTCCAGTCGAAGGCCCGCAAAGCCCTCAAGAAGGGGAAGGTTTCCTGAGACGCCTCAATCCTTCGCGCTGCCCAGGTGCCGGCTGAACCATTCCAGGTTCCGCTCCATGCAATCGACGAGCAGCCGGGGCTCCTCGATGCCGTGCGGGGTGCGCGGGTAGATGACCATCTGGGTCGCGCAGCCCTGGCGCTTGAGGGCGTTATAAAACTCAAGGCCCTGCGACAGGGGCACGCGTTCGTCGCGCTCGCCGTGCTGGATCAAGGTCGGCGTCTTGACCCCCTTGACGTGGAACATCGGCGAGTGGGCGCGGTAGGCCTCGAAGTTGTCCCACGGCTCCGCGCCGAAGTAATCGGGCAGGAAGCTGGGGATGTCGGCGGTGCCGGTGAAGCTCATCAGGTTGGTGACGCCGGCGCCGACGGAGGCGGCCTGGAAGCGGTTGGTTTGCGTGACGATCCATGCGGTCATGAAGCCGCCGTAGCTCCAGCCCATGACGCCGAGGCGCTTGGGATCGGCAACGCCCAATTTGATGACGTGATCGACGCCGGTCATGAGGTCGTGGTAATCGCCGCCGCCCCAGTCGCCGTAGTTGGCGTAGCGGAACTTCTTGCCGTAGCCCGAGGAGCCGCGCGGATTGGGGCGCAGCACGGCATAGCCGCGGGTGCTGAAGGTTGCGATCGGATAGAGGCCTGGCGCCGCCACGTAGCTTTGCGTGAAGACGCCCATCGGTCCGCCGTGTATGTTGAGCAAGAGGGGATAGCGTTTGCCTTTGTCATAGCCGGCGGGATAGGTGAGCAGCCCTTCGATGTCCAGGCCGTCCTTCGCTTTCCAGCGGATGATTTCAGTGCGGCCCAGGGGCAACAGCTTCGACCATTTCGGGTTGACGGTGCTGACGGCCGTCGGCTGGAAACGATCGACCGGGCAGAGGTGCGCTTCGGGCGGGGCGTCGAGCGCCTCCCAGCTGAAGCCCAGGTGGGTGCGCGTCGCGTTCAGGTGAATACCGCCGCTGGCCACGCCGTCGATCTTGTCCAGGATTTCGGGCGATCCGGTCAGCGGCAAGCGGCCGATACGTGTGACCGTGCCGTGAATCTCGGTGAAATACAGGCTTCGGCCGTCCGCTGCCCAGCCGACGATCTCGGAGAACCGGCCAAAGCCGTCGAAGGTATCCGCCAGGTAGCGCGGTTTCTTGCTGCCCAGAGTGTGCACGACGATCGAGCCGCTGCCCGCCCAGGTCCGATCGCTCTGGACGAAGGCAATCGATTTGCCGTCGGGCGCGTAATGCGGCGCAAAGCGCACCGGACCCGAGGGCAGGAGCATGCGCGAGCTGTTCTTCTCGAGGTCGATAAGCTGCAAATCGGCGGTGGTCCAGTTGTCGGCATGCGGCGTTGCCGTGCGCGTGTAGACAATGGTCTTGCCGTCGGGCGCCCAGTCGTAACCGCTGCGCCCGGACGAGGGGACATCGAAAGTCCCCGTCGTGAGCAAAAACGCCTTCTGCTTTCCCTTCGCGGTCGCCGCCACTACGTAAAGTCGGCTCATCTTGAGGTTGGCATCGACCACGCGGGCGTCGTTCTTTTCCTTCTTAGCCTTCTCTTCAGCCGCCGTCGGGCCGTCCACGGCCGTAAAGGCAATCTTGCTTCCGTCGGGAGACCACTTGAAGCTGGTGAGGGCGATTTTCATGTTGGTAAGTTGCGCCGGTTCGCCACCGCCGGGGGCGATCAGCCAAAGGTTGCGCTTGCCGGACCGGGCGGACAGAAACGCGATCCACTGGCCGTCAGGGGACCATTGCGGATTATCGCACGACTTGTCGCCTTGCGTGAGCTGAACCGAACCCGAGCCGTCGGCGTTGGCGACATGGATGTGCGTCAGGTATGCGCTCTTGCCGGCGTCCAGCAGCGCTTGCCGAACGGCGTAGACGACGCGCTTGCCGTCGGGCGACACCTGCACGCCGCTGACGCGCTTGACCTGCATCTGCAGCGCCGGCGTCCAGCCGCTTTTTTTCGGTTGCGCCGCCAGCGGAGCGGCCAGTGCCCCAAGCAGGGGCAGCGCCATCAAGGCACACAGGTGAACGCGCGATTGAAGCAACTTTGGCATGACTTGCTCCTGGGTGGAAGGTTGCCTTCTACAGTACCTTTCCCAAGCCACGGGTCAAGCGCCAAATGGCAGGCAAGAAGTCAGCCGCGTCCGTTGCGATCAAGCGGTTGCGACCCAATTTCGAGCTGCGGGCGGGAGACCTGCGTGCCCTGTATAATGTCGAAGAAGACGATTGTCACCCTGATATTCCGCGAGCGGGAGGGATTGAGACAATTTTAGCCGGCGAGCTTGCTCGCCGTGGAGGGGATGCTGGCCGCGGCGAGCAAGCTCGCCGGCTAAATGAAATTCCTCAATTTCGGCCGCGTGCAGTATAGTTGGCCCGGTTGCTGGCGCGGCGGTGGGAGACGGTGTAAGCCAAGCTTCGGCCAGGCTGTCGTGCGCCTTCTTCCGGTAAAGGGAGGCCCAAGAAGGATTCGTTTGCAGAAAAAAAAACGCGGCTCGCGGAACCTAGGTCCCACGAGCCGCGGCTAAATGAGGGTACCGATTAGTGATGAATCAACTGGGTCTGGCAACCCAGGCCAATCAGGAAGTTTTGCAGGGCGTGGGCCTGGGCATGGCCGGCCGGGCCGACGAAGACCTTCTGCTTCCACACCGGCAAACGATAGTACACGCAGAACTTGCCGGGCTGATGGGTCATGCGGGTGATGAAACCCAGGGACTTCAGCCGGATTTCAAAAGCGTGGGCCTGGGCGTGGTTCTGGAAGCACCGCTTTTTCTGGACCAGGCAACGATACTTCACGTGGTAGTGATGCACCTTGACGCCTGGAAGACCGGGAACCTTGGGCAGGGCAATCAGGGCCTGGGAAGTGCCGGCCAAACCCAACACCAGGGCCACAGCCGCCAAACCGGTTACGATACGTTTCATGACAAATCTCCTTTGCTGCCGTTGCAGCCTGAAATTGATGGTGATTGCTTTGGCCACACCTTGTGGCCGCTTCACCCACCAGATCAACAATTCAGACCGGAGCGGACAAAGGAGATGATTTTTCCCAGGCGGGCCGCGCCATTATGCCCCTCTGGCGGGAAATGGATCGGTACGAAACGCAGCACGTGTGTAAGCCACGAAATGAAATGGTGTTACAACACCGCGCCGTACTGGTCAAACGCAATCCCGGACTCGATCGGTACGGGCGGGGAGATGAAACCAAAAATCAGTTCCGCATTTTTGAAGGGGGAAGGGAAATCGAGATTTACCCAGCGGTCTTGGCCAGGGTGGGTGAGGGGACTCGAACCCCCGACTTTCAGATCCACAGTCTGACGCTCTAACCAACTGAGCTACACCCACCATATCAATTGCATCTTAACCACTTGGCGGAAAATGGCAAGATTGGCTTGGAGGCGCGGAGGCGCCGGTCGGCCACCGGGGGGACCTGTTATTCTTCACGCGGCCAAGAATGAGGCCGGGGCACGGCACCGGTTCGGGGAGCCCGCAGCGCCAGCAAGGGTGCGCCTCCCCCGCCCTTGCTGGCGCTGCGGGCTCGCAGGGACGTGTTTCCGTGAAAGCCTCTTTCTGGGCCGCGCGGAGTAAAGTGTCCCGATTAATAGGGGCCTCGACCGCAGCAAGGCGGTCATTACCAACCCGCCACGAGTTGCCGGTTATCGGCTGGCCCGGGCCAAAAGGTCGTGGACGTGCCGCGTGCTGGAATGTCCCAGAACAGCCAGGGGAGCGCGCGGGGAAAAAGCCACCGTGGCCACCTGAGCGAAGGTAAGATGGTTCCCCAGACCGGGGAAGCCGAAGTTGCCAAGTCAGCCGAATGCGCCGCCAAAGCCGCGCTGCAGACCCAAGGGGTGGCCGAATCCGAGCTGGAAGGGCAGGGTTTGAGCCAGGGGCCACGGGAAAACGGCTTTGTTGACGCAGGGCGCCGGTCGTCACTTCCCAGATGAACAGGGTCAATTCGTCGTGGGAAAAGTTGTGAACGCCGAGGCCTGCTTGCGTCAAGTCGTAGAACGCCGGCATAATTGGACTGGCAACATTTTTTCTTGGCACATATCCCCAGGCGGCCAGAGTCTTGCCGTCGGGAGAAAGGGAAAGGACCGGCTCTTCCGCCATGACCGCTTCACCCTCCTTGGGAACACGCTGGCGCCAGGGAAAACGGCGGAGGATTTTTCCCGTTCGCCCTCCAAGAGATGAATCTCGCCGCCCTGGAACAAAGCCACCAGCTGGCCCCAAGGATGCAGGTCGCCGGCGAAAAACGCCGCCGCGCGGGTGGGTGGCTGGAAACCGGTTACCACGGCCCCCTCTTCATTGGTCGGCTCAAACCCCTCGACTTTGCCGGTGACCACGTCCCATTCGCGGGCGGCTTCGGGCCAGGCGGCCAGGATTTTGCGGCCATCGGCGGCGAACGCCAGCTTGCCGGGATTGATAACGGGCATGGCCCCCATGCCAAAGCCGAGGCCCTAGAAGGGAAACGTCGGCCGGAGTTGCCGCCGCTGGGAACCATGATTCAAATCGACGTACAACAGGCCCAAACACAATTGCTTCAGTATTTGGAACAGGTTTCCCGTGGCGAGACCATTCTGGTTTGCAAGGACCACGAACCAATCGCGGAAATCCGGCCCGTTGCCAAAGCGCGGAAAGCCCCACGACCCATCGGTTTGGCGAAAGGAACGTTTGAAATTCCGGCGAACTTTTTTGAGCCGCTACCGGACGATTTATTAGCGGCTTTCCAAGGTCAAGGTGAGGGCCAATGAAAATCCTTCTGGATACTTGCACTCTATGGATCGCTCAGGATTCACCCTCCTTATCCACCTTTCGCCCGCCAGATATTTACCGATCCGGACCAGGAGGTCTTTTTCAGTTCCGTTTCCGCGTGGGAAATCAGTGTGAAGTATCTCTCGGAGGTTTGCCCTTGCCGGAAGCTCCGGAAGTTTTCGTGCCTCGACAGCGAATTCTGCATTCGATCGACTTTCTTCCCTTGGCGGAAGCGGAAGCCCTGTATGGCCCCAATTTGCCGCAACTCCACAAAGACCCTTTCGACCGTTCTAACGTGTCAAGCTATTGTTGGGGGAATGACGATACTGACGCCCGATCCCTTAATCAGGCAATATCCTGTATCGACAATGTGGTGAGTGATTCTGCGGCTTTCCTGGGCGTTTCAACAAAGCGGCAATGGGGTATAATCAAAGAGCCAGGCAATCAACCGCGACCTTGACGGAGACGAATCATGGCCTCAGTCCCGAAGACACAAACACCAGCCACCGCTCCCGTGGAGACTGTCGAGGAGCGCTTCCGGCGGTTGGAAGCGGTTTGGACCGCCGCGACGGGCTACCTTTCTTCCTACACGGACATCGTCGAGCACCCGGCTTTTCGGGAGATCATTCGTCTTGGTGACGCCGTCGTGCCGCTGATGCTTCGCGATCTGCAAGAGCGCCCGAGGCTTTGGGTTTGGGCGCTTCCTGAGAGCACCGGAGACGATCCCGTGCCTGCCCCGGACGCCGGAAACATCTGCAAGATGAGCGAAGCTTGGTTGCGCTGGGGGAAGGCGAACAACTATCAATGGTAAAAGAAATCGCGTCGGCATTTCCTCGGCTGCAAGATGCAAACTGGCGCTTGAGCAGCGAATCGGATGACCGCTACAATTGCATTGCTTGGGCGCCCATAAGACAAGTGAGAATGCCGAACAGCAAGGGGAACTCTAGTAGAGGGCTTAGCAAATGCGTCGATACCATGCCTATTTCTTCAAAATCAGCGATGGCTGGTACGTCGTCGAGGTTGCGGATTTTCCCGGCGTCAGCAGCCAAGGGAAGACATTGCGGTCGGCGCGCGCCATGATCCGCGATGCACTCAAGACCATGGCGGAGTGCCTTGTCGATGAAGGGGAACCGCTGCCGCAGCCTAACCCGAAGGCCAGACCGTCTATGGGCAAAAAAGCGGATTATGTGGAAGTGATTCCGCTGCGTAGCCGCTTCTTGACCCCCGCTGTTAAATGAATCGGCAAAAGGTCCTGAAATACATCGAGCAGCGGGGCGCCCGTTTCGTTCGCCAAGGGCGGAAGCACACCATTTATGTCCTTGCAGCCACAGGCCGGCGAACAGCGGTGCCTCGACATCCCGAAATACATCCCGGCATGGTTCGAAAGATATGCCGCGATCTTGACATTGAACCACCCCCGGAGAAATGAGGGACAACTACCAACTTCGTTGTTAGACTTACCCACTACGGAGTGTCCGATGAAGCGCTGGCACAAGGATTGGAAGGTCACTCGCCGTGAATGGCAGGAACATTGGCAGTTCCATGTTGAGTCGAACAAGAGCAGGCCAGTTGGCTACGCGCCTTTCCAACGGCAAGTTGGCTCCGACCCGCAGGAGGTTGATTGCTTGTGCGACGACCAGGCAGGCCGGTTCCGCAAGAGGAAAGCTTTCGACTGTGGCAAGCCGCGCTGCCAACTTTGCCACGGGGATAAGTTTCCCAGACGCAAGTTGACTAAGCAGGAAAGAATCACGCAAATGCGGCTCAGGGAACAGATTCTCGAACTTGCGAGGACCTTCGATGCCTGAACTCAAAATCGTCTCCGACACCACCTTTACCTTCTGCGCGATGACATGGAGCTGACCGTCGAGGGCGACAAGATTACCAAGGCCAAGAACTCTTGCCTGGGGTCGAGCCGAGCAAGGTGGTGGAAGTCTTCGATTTTTTGAAAAAGTAACTGACGCATTCAGACCGTGGAGAATCCCAATGAAAGTGGTTATCCGACTCACGGCGAAACAAGAAGCAAAAGCGTTGCCGATCATTCTGCGGCAAGCGCCGGGCATGATTCTGGCCAACCGCACGTACGTGCTGTCCCCGGAAGTTGTACAGCGTCTGCGCCGCGATGGAATCAAGTTTACGGAGATAAGCAGAGAAAGTGAGGCGCCAACCATGGGAGGGGCCGTGTCCGGTGAGAGAATTTGATATCCTCGTTCCGTTATCTCATAACGATGGCCGACCGATCGCGCCGGAGTTGTACCAGGAACTGCAAAGGCGCCTACTCCGCCAGTTCGAGGGTATGCTGTTTTTTCCGCAGCCCAACAAGGGTTACTGGAAAATGGGCGGGGTGCTGTACTACGATGAAATCGTCGTTTACCGTGTCCTGGCGGAAAGACGGAAAACGGCCTTGCGGTTTCTCACGCCGCTGAAAAAATGGATGGAACGCGTTTTCGAGCAAGAGGAAATCCTGATCATTGAACGAAAAGTCGGCCAAGTGCCGTAGCCGGCATCGCCAGACAATTGCGGATACAGGAACCCTGACCTGCTTCAAAAGGACAAGCTTTGTCCGCTTCTGCCAATGCGGGAAGCGCTTCCGGTTAAAAGGACAGAACATGCCGGAACTCTTGCCGTTGCTTCAGCCCGTGAAAACACAAGAAGAGGATTTCGCATGCCCGGAACTGAATTGAAAATCGTTAGCGATGCTACCTGCACCTTCTGCGGCTGTGTCTGCGATGACATGGAGCTGACCGTCGAAGGCGACAAGATCACCAAGGCCAAAAATTCTTGCGTGCTCGGCAAGGCGTGGTTTCTCAACCACCACGTCGAGGAACGGCCGACGGCGCTCATCGAGGGCAAGCCGGCCACCATGGACGAGGCCGTCGAGCGGGCGGCCCATATCCTGGCCAAGGCCCGCTATCCGATCGTCTACGGCCTGTCGGACACCACCTGCGAGGCCCAGCGCGTGGCCGTGGCCATCGCCGATCGCATCGGCGGCTGCGTCGATACCACCACATCGGTCTGCCATGGGCCGAGCGGCATGGCGTTTCAGGGCGTCGGCGAGGTGACCTGCTCGCTCGGCGAGGTCAAGAACCGGGCGGACCTGGTCATCTTCTGGGGCTCGAACCCGGCCGAGTCGCATCCGCGCCATTGGGGGCGCTACTCCACGATGCCGAAGGGGCTGTTCGTGCCCAATGGCCGCAAGGACCGCACGGTGGTCCTGGTCGACGTCCGCCGCACCAAGAGCGCCCCCGCCGCCGACATCTTCCTGCAGGTCAAGCCGCGAAAGGACTTCGAGGCCCTGTGGGCGCTGCGGGCACTGGTCAAGGGGGTAAAGCTCGACCCCCCCTCTCCCCCCCTTGGCAAGGGGGGGCCAGGGGGGGTGGAGGACGAAACCGGCATCCCGCTGGAAAAGCTCGAAGACCTGGCCGAGCGCATGAAAAAGTGCAAGTTCGGCATCCTGTTTTTCGGCATGGGCCTGTCGATGACGCGCGGCAAACACCTGAACGTCGAGGCCGCGCTCGGCCTGGCCCGCGACCTCAACGAGTTCACGCGCTTCTACGCCAAGCCGATGCGCGGCCACGGCAACGTTACCGGCGCCGACAACGTCGTCAGCTGGCAGACCGGCTACCCGTTCGGCGTCAGCCTCGGCCGCGGCTATCCGCGCTTCAACCCGGGCGAATTCACCACGGCCGACACCCTGGCCCGCGGCGAGGCCGACGCCGCCCT